>JAXZEJ010000052.1:0-4023 GCA_037424205.1 bacterium
GCCGCCCGTCGCGAGGACGAGTCCGTGCCGGTCCGCAAGGGATGCAAGGACTTCGGTTTCAACGTCGCGGAAGGCGGCCTCGCCGTTTTGAGCGAAGAATTCGGGAATCGGCATGCCGATGCGCCTGACGATTTCGGCGTCCATGTCGATGAAGGGGCGCTTGAGCGTTTCGGCAACCCTGCGGCCGACGGTCGACTTGCCGGCGCCGGGCATCCCGATGAGGCAGATGTTCGCAGCGCAAAGCTTCATCTCGCGCTCAATGGATGCGCACTGAGCGGCGCTCGCGCTTCCGACCTTCCAGGCATCGGCGGCGACCGCCGCCTGGACGACCAGCATGCGAAGGCCGTTCACAGCTGCAAGACCGCGCTCGCGAGCCATGGCGAGGAGGTTCGTCTGCGCCGGGTTGTAGATGAGGTCCAGCACGCCCTCGAGCTTCGGAAAGCCGTCGAGGCTCTCGAGCGGCGAAGCGTCGCATTTCGGGGACATGCCGACGGGCGTCGCGTTGACGATCAGGGCGGCATCCGCATGCTTCTTAAGATTGTCGTAGTTGTCGGGGCCCGAGCGGCTCACAACGATCACTTCGCCCGCGTCCAGGTCCTTCAGAACGGCAATGACGGTGAGCGCAGCGCCGCCAGAACCCAGCACCAGGCATTTCTTGCCGGCGACGCTGAGGCGCGACGTTTCGACCATGGCCCTGAAGCCCGCGTAGTCGGTGTTGTCGCCCGTGAGCGTGCCGTCATCCTCACGAATGAGCGTATTGACGCTGCCGATGGCGCGTGCGCGGTCGGTCAGGCGTGCGCAGAAGGGGATCACGGCCTTCTTGTAGGGGATCGTGACGTTGAGGCCGGCGAAGTCCGCCGTTTTGATGAAGGCTTCGAGGTTCTCGGGCGCGACTTCGTGAAGGCCGTACTCATAGTCGCCGAGCTTCGCATGGATCTGCGGGCTCAGGGAATGGCTGAGCTTTTCGCCGAGAAGCCCGTAAATACGGTTGCCTGTCATGCCTTCTGCGCCTCGACGCGGATGCCGTGCTCGCGAAGGTCGCGAACGAGAGAGGCGGGAAGGGGCTTCTTCGCAGAGATGACGATCACGGGGTTCACCCAGGAGAGGCTTTCGGGCACGAAGTCGTGCACGGCGAAGATTTCCGTGACGGTCGTAAACTCGGACGAGTTCTTGAGCGTGAGCGTCACGGTGCCGGCAAGCGCCTCTTCGGTCTCCCGGCTGTCGTCCTCGAATCGGCGGGCGGCCGCCATCATCGTGCGGTAGACGGGCAGCGCCACGCCTTCGGCATCGGACCCCGCCATCGTGCGAAGCTTGTAAAGAAGGGACGCTTCGCGTACGGCGTCGTAGACCGGGAGGCCCTGCAGGCGCTTCACTTCGGCAATGCGCTTCACGGCGGAAAGGCGCGTGCGAATGGCTTCGACGATGGCCTTGTCGGTGCGGTCGATGTCGGCACGGATGGCTTCAAGGTCTTCGGGCTTCTGGTTCTGTTTATCCGTCATGCTGTTCTCTGGAAAAATGTTCGATGATCTGTAATGGGTGGGATTCTTGATTATGCACGCGCCTTTCGGGGCGTGTCGGCGAAGCAGGCCGGGGCGTCGAGCAGCGCATCAAGCACCACGAGCGCGGCAACCGCCTCGACGATGGGCACGGCGCGAACGACGATGCATGGATCGTGGCGGCCCTTGATGACGAGCGTGGCGTTCTCATGCTTCGAGAGCGACACGGTGTGCTGAGGCTGTCCGATCGAGGGCGTGGGCTTGAGCGCGATCGTAAAGAGCATCGGTGCGCCCGTCGTCATGCCGCCGGCGACGCCGCCCGCACGGTTTTGAACGGGGCGGACAACGCCGTCGGCATCAAGGGCGAGCGGATCGTTGTTGACGGAGCCGGCAGTCTGCGCAGCTTCGAAGCCCGCGCCGAATTCGACGCCCTTGACGCCCGGAATGCCGAAGAGGGCCTGGGCCATGCGGCCGTCGATGCCGTCAAAGAGCGGGCCGCCGAGCCCGACGGGGAGGCCCGTCACCATGCATTCGACGGTGCCGCCGATGCTGTCCGCCGCCTTTCGGGCGAGTTCGATTTCGTCCGCCATGGCTTCCTCGGCCTTGTCGGAAAGCACCGCGAGGGTGCGGCCGAGGCGTGCGCACAGGTCTTCCCCCGATTCGCCCATGGGATTGAAGGGACGGTCTTCGGCCTGACCGATCGAGCGGATGTGGGCCGCAATGCGGATGCCGCGGCGCTCGAGAATCTGAAGGGCGATGCCACCCGCGATGCAGACGGGTGCTGTGAGGCGTGCGGAAAACGCGCCGCCGCCTCGAACATCCTGCCAGCCGCGGTACTTTACGTCCGCGCCGAAGTCGGCGTGAGAGGGACGCGGCTTGTCTGCAAGCTCGGAATAATCCTTGGATCGCGTGTCCGTGTTGCGGATGACCGCCGTGAGCGGCGCCCCGCAGGTGACGCCGTCGAGAAGCCCGCAGAGCACCTCTGGGGCGTCGGGCTCCCTGCGCTGCGTCGTCATGCGGTTCTGTCCGGGCGCGCGGCGGTCAAGAAAGGCCTGAAGCACGGCAAGATCCACGGGCTCGCCCGCGGGCACGCCGTCCATCGTCACGCCGATGGCGGACGCATGGCTCTGGCCGAAAACTGAAATGACGAGATTCCTGCCGAAGGTCGACATCATGGCTCCGTTTGTCAAAAGTGTTGCTGCAGATTGAACATCCGTTCGGAGTCCAATCAGCCTTCGGAGACCGCAAGGCCGCCGAGCTTTGCAAAGTCTTCGAAGAAAAGAGGATAGGATTTTCGCACGGCTTCGGATCCGTTGATGACGACGGACCCCGAAGCAGCCGTTGCGGCGACCGCCGCGGCCATGACGATGCGGTGGTCGTTTGCGCCGTCGACCGTGCCGGCCTTGAAGCCGTCGCCGCCCGTGACGGTCAGAAAGTCAGGACCTTCGGTGCATCGGGCGCCGAGCGCACGCAGAAGCGCCGCGGTCGTCTCAAGACGGTCGCTTTCCTTGATGCGAAGGCGTCCCGCATTGATGAAGTGAGTCGGACCCTGCGCCCCGGCGGCCACGACGGACAGAACGGGAACAAGGTCAGGTATCTGGCGCGCATCGACCGTAATGCCCTTTAGGCGTCCGGGTCTGACGGAGACGGATCCAGCAGCCGGGTCTTCCTGCACGTCGGCGCCGAAGCGCTTGAGAATATCGACAACCGCCCGGTCGCCCTGGGCGGAATGCAGATTGACGCCCTTGACGGTCATGCCGCCGCCCGCGATGGCGCCCGCGCAAAGCCAAAAGGCTGCGTTGGACCAGTCGCCTTCGACCACGGCGCTGCCGGGAGAAGTCAGGGTCCTGCGGCCTTCAATGCGATAGACGCGGAATTCCGGATCCGTGTCGATCACGGCGCCGAAGGCACGCAGAACGTCAAACGTCATGCGGATGTAGGGCGCCGATTCGATCGTGCCCGTGAGCGTCAGCGTGCTGACGCCTTCGACGACGGAGAGCGCGTAGAGCAGGCCGCCCACAAACTGGCTCGAAACATTGCCGGCGATTTCGTATTCACCGGCTTCGAGCCTCCCCCGGATGGAAAGCGGGAAGCGGCCTTCTTCGGAAAGCGCGATGCCGTGGTCCTTCAAAACATCAGACAAGGGCGAGAGGGGACGCTGGGGAAGGCGGCCCTGGCCCGTGATCGAGGCGTCGAGCCCGAGCGCGGCGACGATCGGGACGATGAAGCGTTCGGTCGTGCCGGATTCGCCGCAGTCGAGAAGCCCGTTCATGATCGGGCCCTCGACCCGGCAGGCAATGGGCGTCACATGAAAGGCGTCGCCCGAATCGGTGATGACGGCGCCCATGGCCGTAAGCACGCGTGCGGTAGCGAGGATGTCCTGCGAGCGCGTCGGACATGCAACGGTCACAGGCTTGTCGGCGAGCGCCGCAGCCATCAGCATGCGGTGCGCGTAGGACTTGGAGGCGATGGCCTCGATGGATCCCGAGACGGGGGCCGTTTGGATGGTCGTGACGGTCTTGATTTC
>JAXZEJ010000053.1:0-4065 GCA_037424205.1 bacterium
AGGCGGGCGACGAGGCGCGATATCACGGCATCGGCCGCCACGCCCAATACGACGATCGTGAAGATGCCCACGAAGACCACGTCGGTCTTTCCGAACTCGGCGCTCTCCGTGATGAGAAAGCCGAGGCCCGACGAGGCCGCAATCAATTCGGCGCCGACCAATGCGCGCCAGCTGTAGCCGAATCCCATGCGCAGCCCCGCCAGAATGCCGTGCATGGAAGCCGGAAGCGTGAGCATTCGAAACTTTTCGGCCGGCGTGAAGCGCAGCATCGCGGCCACTTCGGCGAGCTTCGGATCAATGCCCTTCACGGCCGTGTATGCGCTCAGATAGATGGGAAAGAAGCTCGAGAGAAAGACGATCGCGATCTTGGGCGCCTCGTCGATGCCGAGCCAGAGAATGAGAACGGGAATGAGCGCCAGAGGCGGCGTAAGCCTCAGGAATTCGATCACGTAGTGCGAGGCCGCAGCCGCGGCGGGCCTGGCGGCAAACCAGACGCCGCAGCCGATCCCGAAGGCGGCCGCCAGAATGAAGCCCGTCATGGTGCGCATCGCGCTCATGCCGACGTGGCCGATGAGCGAGCCGTCGGACGCCATGCGCACAAACGCCTCCCAGACCGCCTCCGGGGACGGCAGGAGAACGGGCGCAATGCCGCCCGTGCGTGCGGCGAGCCACCAGGCGGCCAGAAGGACCGCCGGCATCACAAGGCTCAAAAGGCGATGCAAAAATCGATTCATGTTCGTGCGGACGGAAACGGCCTTTCGGCCATACCCGAGCAAATCAGTCGGGATAATTTACCAGATGAACCATTGTTCTGCAAACATTTGTCGGAATCCCGGCAATGCACTGCACGCGAGCGCATGTATACTTTTTGGCCCAGGACAATATTCTTCGCACCATGGATTTCGACAATCTCGTCGCCGGCTTTGCGAGCACGGCCGGCATCATGTTCTTCTGGTTCGAGTTCGACCGTCTTCTAAGGCCTGCGGCCAGCATGGCCCGCGACTATCCGGCATGGCTACGCGCGCTTCTCGCCATACCGGAAACGAAGGAGATGCTCAGGAATCCGATCGAGCCCGGCCGCCTCTGGACGGACGGCGAATTCCGCAGGATCGGATCCGTGCGCACGACGATCGGCTCGCTCATCCGCCAGGGCCGTATCTTCGGACCGGGCATCGTGAACCGCTTCCGCCTCCAGATGAACGTCTTTGCCGTTTCGCTTGTCTTTTATGCGGTTGCGCCCGGCCTTCTCACCGGCAGAAACGACTACGGCTCGATCGTCGCGACGCTTGCGGCGAGCCTCATGTTCATCGCGGGCGCCGTGCTTCTTCGCATGGCGGCCGACTGCCGTCTGGCCCTTCTGATGAAGCGAGTCGAAATCATCAGGCGCCAAACCGAAGCGGCAAGGCTCGAAGCCGAAGGAAATGCCGTGCAGCAGAGCGGCGAAGACTGATTCGAATCACGCCGGGACCGCGCGGAATGTCATATGCCCGCGACGCCGTCGACGATGCCCTGCTCTCCCGATGCAGCGCCGGCATGAATGATTTTCGATCGGCCTCCCCGGCCCCGAAACAAAACAAAACGCCCGGAAATCCGGGCGTTTTTCATATGGGAGGAAGACTTGCGTCAGGCGCCGAGGCCTCGCCAGACGAGCTGGCAGCCGAGCAGGACCATCACGCAGGAAAGAATCATGACGATCAGGCGGGGCTTGCTCTTGCGGGCGATCTTGGCGCCGAGCTGAGCGCCGACGATGGCGCCGCAGCCCACCGCAATGGCGGGCGCCCAGACGATGTGGGCGAGCATGGCGTGGCCGACGACGCCGATGGCAGCGCTCACCATGAGGACGAATGTCGAGGTGGCGACCGCCACGAGCGGCGGGAAGCCGAGCAGGAAGACCATCATCGGAACATGCACGACGCCGCCGCCGATGCCGAGAATCGAGCTCAGGAAGCCCACGAAGAGAGAGCAGAAGACGCCGAGCATGATCTTGCTCTTCGGAAGCGCTTCGGGATCAAATTCGTCCGCAGAGCGGTTGGCGGCCTTGTTCCTGGTCGAATTCCAGTACATGAAGCAACCGAGGAAGGCAAGCGAGGCGCCGAACGTAATCGAAAAGGCGGGGCCCGAGAACCATTCGCTCACGTAGCTGCCGAGGAAGGCGCCCGGAACGGTCGCAAGGGCAAACGGCATCGCAACCTTGAGGATGATGCGCTTCTGCTTGAAGTAGGCCCAGGTGCCCGAGAGCGCGTTGAGGAGCACGCCGAAGAGGCTCGTGCCGACGACTTCCTGAACGTTTGCGAAGGTGCTGCCCGAAGGCGGCATCATGAAGTACATGAAGAGCGGCACCATGATGAGGCCGCCGCCGATGCCGACAAGGGCGCCGAAGGAGCCGACGCCGATGCCGAGAATGAAGAGCTCGATGAAGTCAAGCATGATCTGTCTTATGTCTGAGGCTTGTGAGGGAGTGATGCGCTCCGCCCGTGCGTTGGCGGACCGCAGGGAACACCTCGACATGATACGCCCGGGCGTCCGCCCGGATGTGCAAAACCCGCCGTCTTCTTTACCGCGGTCAAGAAAACCGGCGGGTTTTATGCAATTTCAGGCAGTTCGAGATCAGCGGGCGGCCCAGACCTCGGCCACGGCCTTTCTCACGTCGGCCTCGCCGGCCTTCCAGCTGCCCTGAACGAAGCCCTTGGCGCCGCCGCCTCGGCCGTTGAGGGCCTTGTTGAGCGCAATGCTGACGGGACGGAGCACGTCGTCGGGAATGGCGCAGACGTAGCTGAAGACGCCGGGCTCCGTTTCGGAGATGACGGCGATGAAGGGCGCCTTGCCGGCTTCGGAGAGCTGGACGCAGAACTGGCGGAGCTCGAACGGCGTGAAGCCCTGCTCAACCACGACGAGCGGCTCCTCCTGAGCGGGGATGGCTGCAGCCTTGAGGCCGAAGATCGTGCGGTTGAGCTCGGCGATCTTCGCGTCCTTGGCGGCCGACTCGGCGAGCACGCGCTCGACGGCGGCGGAGATTTCGAGGGGCTTGGCGGAGAGCTGCGCGGAAACGGCGCGCGTTTCGCGGATGCGCGCTTCGTAGTCATTGAGCGCGCGGATGCCGCAGACAAAGAAGACGCGGGTGCCGCCGCGGTGCTTCATTGAGGAGATGACCTTGACGAGGCCGACTTCGCCGGTGCTCCTGACGTGCACGCCGCAGCAGGCGCAACGGTCGCAGTCCGGAATGTCGACGATGCGCACGTCGCCCGTCAGAGCCTTCTTGCTGCGATAGACCATCTTTTCAAGGGTTTCGGCGTCCGGGAAGGAGATGTTGACCGGCACGTTTGCAACGATCGCCTCGTTGCAGGCCTTTTCAATCCCGGCGACCTCTTCTTCCGTCATCACGCCGCTGAAGTCGCACGTAATGACGTCGTCGTCCATGTGAAAGCCCACGTTTTCAAAGCCGAACTTCGCATGAACGAGGCCGGAGAAGACGTGCTCGCCCGTATGGTTCTGCATGTTGTCGAAGCGGCGCTCCCAGTCGAGCACGCCCTTCACTTCGGCGCCGGCTTCAAGCGGCTTGTCGCAGTAGTGCACGATGCCCGCAGGCGTGCGGCGCGTATCGAGCACCTTCGCGTCGCCCAGCGTGCCGCGGTCGGCAGGCTGTCCGCCGCCTTCGGGATAAAAGGCCGTATCGTCGAGCATGACCTCGAATCCCTTCTCTCCTTCCTCGCACGAGGTCACCTTCGCGGTGAATTCGCGGGCATAGGGGTCACGATAGAAAAGCTCGGTCATGGCGGTCATGGAGAAGTCTCCTCAAAAATTAAACGACAGCATGAAAGTCTAGGCTCATTGAAGACGTTTCGCAAAATCCGATTGAAGCCGCGCCGGCGCCATGACGAGATTGCTTTTTCATCGCATTGACGGCCGCATCCGCCGTCCTGCGCGCATTCCCGATCTTCCGAGAGACGAGGCGTTGCCGTTATAATGTCTGCCTCCCAAAAACGTCCCGCATCCGCGCAGCATTGAGCGGCCGCAGGACACAGACAGAGCGAGTCCAACCATGCCCAGTTTCCTCAAGACCGCAGC
>JAXZEJ010000054.1:0-29611 GCA_037424205.1 bacterium
GCCTGCCGCCGTTCCGTTGGCTCAAGGGACGGTTCCCGTGCTTTATGAGGACAGGCATCTTCTCATCGTCAACAAGCCTTCCGGCATTGCCGCTCATGGAGGTTCCGGCATCTCTCACGGCCTCATCGAGCGTCTGCGAGCATCCCGTCCAGAAGAACCCTTCCTCGAACTCGCCCACAGGCTGGATCGAGAGACCTCCGGTGCCATCATCGTCTGCCGAAGCCGAAAGGCGCTTGTGCGTCTTCACGACATGATGAAGGAGGGAGGCGGCATTGAAAAGCATTACCGCCTGCTCGTCAAAGGCGACTGGGTCAATGATCGCCAGCACGTCAAGCTTCCGCTTGCGCGCTATCTGCTGCCTTCGGGTGAGCGTCGCGTTCGCGTCGATCAGACGGAAGGCGTTCCGGCGCATACGATTTTCACGCTTCTGAAGCGCTACGGCAATGTGAGCTATCTCGATGCTGAACTCAAGACAGGCCGTACGCACCAGATTCGAGTGCACGCGCTCTCTCAGGGCTTTCCGCTCGTCGGCGATGACAAGTACGGTGATTTCGAATTCAATCGCGAAGTGGCCCGCGGCCTGCTCGGAGCTCCTCTGAAGCGCATGTTTCTGCATGCCGCGCGCCTGCGATTCACGCATCCTGTGACGGGCGATTCGCTCGATATTCAGGCGCCGATGCCTGAGGACTGCGCTGAGCTCCTCAAGGTGCTCGATGAGAAGAACGGAGGCTGACATGACGTCATTTGCACCCAAATACGATCTTTTTGTCTTTGACTGGGACGGCACCGTCATGGACACGACGGCCCTCATCGCCAAGGGCATCCAGCACGCAGCTCGCGAGATGGGTTATCCCGTGCCGTCGTTCAAGGACGCCTGCGGCGTGATCGGCCTCGACTGGAGAAGCGCCATTTTCAAAGTCGTGCCGGACTGTCCAGAGTCCGAGCACCAGCGTTTCGGAGAAATCTATCGCGCCTGGTACATCCCGCACGAAGCCGACGTAATTCTCTTTCCCGGCATGCGCGAACTGATTGTCGGACTTCATGAGCGCGGCCTCATGACAGCCGTTGCAACGGGTAAGAGCCGCGAGGGTCTTCGCCGCGTTTTCAGCAGAACCGGACTTGAAGATTGCTTTCTGACGACGCAGACGGCATCCGAATGCCTGCCCAAGCCCAATGCCGAAATGCTCGAGAAGATCGGCATCGAACTTGATGTCCCGCGCGAGCGCACGGTCATGATCGGCGATACGACCCATGACGTGATTATGGCGCATCGCTACGGCTGCGATGCCGCGGCGATGACTTACGGCGCCTCGACGCTCAAGGACCTTGTCGCTTCGAAGCCTGCCGTGCTCTGTCCGGATGTTAAGGCGCTTGCCGAATTCCTTGGCGTGTCCGAACTGGTGAAGGACGTCGACTTCTCGCGTTAAGCAGGCCGACAGGCACGAAAAAATGGAAAACTACGAAGCCCGGCGGGACTGATCCTGTCGGGCTTCGTTTGTTTTGTAGCAACTTACTGGGCTTCGATCTTCGTGACGCCGGGACCGGAAAGCGTGCTTCTGCCGCTGCCCGGGCGTTTCGTTACGACGATTTGAGCGTCGATGCGCTCTCGGATGCTTTTGACGTGGGAGATGATACCGATGAGCTTGCCGCTCGATTTCTGAAGCGTCTCGAGAGCATAGAGCGCCTTGTTGAGCGTGTCTTCGTCGAGCGTGCCGAAGCCTTCGTCAAGGAAGAGCGTGTCGACTCTCAGGTTTTTGCCGCCCATGCGTGAGAGGCCGAGGGCAAGCGCCAGACTCACCATGAAGCTTTCGCCGCCGGAGAGATTCTGCGATGTGCGGACCTGGCTGCCCATTTCGTGGTCGATGACGTCGAGCGACAGGCCGGATTGTCCGCCCGCCCTCAGCTGGTAGCGGGGCGTCATGGTCTTCATGGCCTCGTTGGCAAGCTTGAGAAGAATGCGGAATGTGATCTTCTGGGCGGCCGCCCGGAACTTTTTCCCGTCGTGGCTGCCAAGAAGGCTGTTGAGCTGCTCCCACTGACGAGATAGTTCCTCAAGACGGGTGATCTCCCGGTGAGCGTCGGCGGCTTCAAGCCTGCGGCGGTCGTCTTCGATCTTCAACTTCCTTGCCGCGCTGAGTGCGTCGCGTCCGGCGAGAAGTTCGGCGTTGGCATTATCCGCTTTGGGCGCAAGCGCTTCGGCCGTTTCTTCCGTGAGAGACTTTGCGGATTCTTCCTCAACCTGTCTCTTGAGCTGCGCCACCTCGCCCGAAAGAGAGACGCGGGCTTCGCCTAGCTTTGTCATTCGGGCTTTGATGGTGCGGATCGTCTCTGACGGCATGGAGGCGGCTCGAGCCGCTTCAATGGTCGAAAAGCCGGCGGCAGCTAGAGCGTTGGCCAGACCTTCGGCTTTGGCTTCAGCTTCTGCTTCCAGAGCGGTCGTCGTGCTTTTCAGCGTGTCGGCGCGAGCCGTGCATTCCTTTTCGTCAGCTTCGGACCTGGCCAGATCGGCTTGAGCCTTTTGAAGAACGGCGTGGGCATTGGCGACATTCCTGTCATGTACTGCACGCTCGGCTTCTGGATTGCGTTCTCCGAAGGCATCCGTTCGTTTTTTGACGGATTCGGTATGGGCTTGCTTTGCCGTGGCATGCGTGCCTTCGGCGGCAGCCTTGGCTTCATCAGCCTTGTCGGCCTCTGCTCGGGCAACGGCAAGAACCTGGTCCGCGCGCGCCAGCGTCTCAGCGGCGAGGGAGGCATCGGCTTCCAGCTGCTTGCGAGCCTTGACGCGGGCTTCGAGTGCGGCACAGAGTCGAGCAAGATCCTGTTCGTCACCGGCATTGGAAAGTCCCTGGCGAAGTTCGGCGGCGCGCGCTGCTTCGGATTCTATCGATTCATGGATCTTGCTTAGATCGGCACGGGCATGGGAAAGGTCTCCGTCAAGCTTTTCGAGCAGAGCTTGAGCAGTCTGAAGCTGTTTGTCGGCCAGATTCTTGGCCTCAAGAGTCCTTTGTTCCTCTTCAAGGGCGGCACGCCAGACTCGGTCGCCTTCGGCGAAGTCGCTTGTCCATTTGTCGAGTGCGCCGCGTTCGGCTAGCAAGACCTTGACATGTGTGTTGCCCGGCGTTGAAAGTACGGTTGACAAGCCCGGATGGCGGGTTTCGATGGCCGCAAGCCGGTTTTGAAGATTCCCGGCAAGTCTTTGCATTTCGGGAAGCCCTTCGGCCGACCACCATGCGGGTTCGGCCGTTGCACCCATGCGCCGGGCGCTCGCTTCAATAGAGCCCTTCTGTTCAAGAAGCGTTTCGACGTGGCGTGCCAGCACGATTTCCTCAGTGAGGGTTTTCATGCGAAGAAGCACGGATTCATAGCTGCTCTTTGCCTGCATGGCCTCGAGATTCCGGCGGGCGGATTCCGACTCGGTTTGGCATTTGGCGTGTTGTTCTGTCCTGATCTTCGCCGTTTTGCCGAGTTCAGCCGTTTTCACGCGGCCGTTGGCCAGTCTTGTTTCAAGTGCTTTCACACTCTGAGAAGCTTGAAGCTCTTGTGACTTAAGCGTTTCAAGTGTTGCGACGGCCTGCTTGAGAAGAGCGAGCGGGCCTGCAAGCTCAGCATCGGATGCGCTGGCGCTCATGCGGGACTGCAGGACGGATGCGGATGCCGCTGCCGTTTTGCGTTCGTTTGAGGCTTTATCCAACCGTGCGCGTGCGGCCTTCGCCGCCATGCGAGCTGTTTCAGCAGCTGTTCCAGCTGTGGCGGCCCTGTCGAAGAGATGTTTGATGGCTTCATCGGCCTCGAGCATGCGCCTGTATTCGGGCATGAAGCTGTTGCGGGCGGCATCTGCCTTTAGAGCGGCCGCGTCGGCAGTTTTGAGAGCGGCTTCAAGGCCGGGGCGGGCAGTGCGCACCGTCTTGAGGCGCTCCTCCGCAGTCTTGAGTTCGGACTGGCGTTGTGCAAGCGAGGTCTGGGTTCGGACGAGTTCGGCGTGGCGTTCGACGGGAAGTGATGCGCGTTCGGCATATTCTGCCTTGGCAAGCTCCGGCTTGAAGGCGGCTTCGGCTGCTTGGGCGCGAGCTTCTTCCTCGGCGCGTGCGGAAAGAGCATCCGAGAGCTTGTCCAAGCCTCGACGCCAGCGGAGTGCATCGGCCAGTTCGGCAGCTTTATTTTCAAGTGCAGGCACTTTGACGGAGAGGGCTGAAAGATCCGCTTCAAGGGCGCTGCGGTCCTCGTCGGAAAGAATCTGCATGCCGGCCAGTTTGGCTTTGGAATTGTCAAGCTCGACCCGGGCTTCCCGGTTTTTCTCGAAGATCTTGATGCTGACGTCGGAATACAGGTCGGTGCCCGTGATTTTTTCGAGCAGGTTGGCGCGTTCGTCGTCGGCGGCTTTAAGAAAATTGGAAAAGGCCCCTTGAGCGAGGAGAACCGAACGGGTGAAGATCGGGAAGGTCATGTGGGTGATGCGCAGGATTTCCTGCTCCCATTGACGCTTCAGGGTTGCAATGGGGCGGCCGCTTTGATCTTCGGGACTGGCAAATGCGACGAGTTCGACTTCATCTTCCGAAAGCTTGCCCGTTCGCTTCGTGCGACGGCTCCAGCGGGAGAGATATTCTCGACCGTCAACTTCAAAGCGAACGGCGGCGGATGCGCTCTTTTCGCCCTTGGTCAGAACCGGGCATGTTTCGGAGCCTTCAATCTTGGGGGGCATGTCCTTCATGCGGGGCGTCGTTGCATAAAGGGCTAGTGATACGGCATCAAGAATGGTCGATTTGCCGCTGCCCGTGGGACCGATGATCGCAAAGAGCGGACTCCGTCTGAAGTCCGGATTGGTGAAGTCGATGTCCCATGTGCCCGCAAGGGAGTTGATGTTCGTAAAGCGCAGTTGCAGGAGTCTCATGCCCGGACCTCCCCGGTGATGTTGCTTTCTTGTGCCGTCTCGTCGGCGGATTCTTCAGCAGGACGAGCTTCGACGCGGACTTCCTCGACCGCCTCGTTGAGGAGTGGCATGAGCGTCTGGAATGCTTTGGCCGCCTCTTCAGTCGTTTCGAATCGTTCGTCAAGAAAGGACTTGAAGACGGACTCGGGTGTCAGATCGTCAAGCGACGGAGCGTTGAGCTCGTCTGCTTCGTAGCGGCTGGCAGCCTGTTGGTTGCGTACGGCGGTTACGATGACGCCCTTTGCCTCCCCGTAGACGGCAAGATCTTCCGCCAGATTCGGCGCGCACTCGTCGGATGTCAGCGTGGCCTCTACAAACGGCTTTACATGGGCTGCACCGGCTGCTTCTATGCCTGTCCGCAGTTCTTCGAGCGTCCCGCGGACGCGCACGAATTCCCGCGGCTGCTTCACGGGAAGCTCCTCAACGATCATTGCGCCGGCATCGTCGAACGTTAGTTCGACGATGTGGTGGCGGTACTTGATGTGAGAGTAGGAGAGCGAGATGGGAGAACCGCTGTAGCGCATCGGAACTGAAGCGTCGACCGTCTGGCTGTTGTGAATGTGGCCGAGCGCCACGTAGTCCCAGTCCTTGCCGAAGGCGTCGGCAGTGACGTTGCGAAGCGAACCGACAAAGGCGCTTTCGCTGGGTGCGGTGGGTTCGCTGTCTGGACGAAGTCGAGAGCCTGTCACAAAAAGGTGCCCCATGGCAATCATGGGCACGCGCGCGTTGCCGAGCTTTTCAGTCAGAAAGCTTCTGACGGTTTCGTAGTGCTTTTTGACACCGGATTCAAAGCGCATCGCTCGCGAGGCGTCCGTGTCGTCGATGGAGCTGCCTCTGACGTCGCCTTCACGCAGAAACGGCACGGCCGCTACGCCAAGCAGCGGCGAGCCGGCCTTGTCTCTGAGGATGAAGGCCTGATTTTCGGGAGATTCGCCGGCAACGAAGCAGTTCATGGTTTCAAGAAGGGCGCGGGGTGCTTCGAGAAAGCGCTGGGAATCGTGGTTGCCGGCTGCGATGACGGTCGCCTTGACGGATGTGGCGGCAAGCGCGCGGATCATGTCGTAGTAGAGCCGCTGAGCACTGTTGGCCGGCATGGACGTGTCGAAAATATCGCCTGCCAGAAGAATCACGTCGGGCCGGCGCTCTTTGACAAGTTCGAGAAAGTCGCGGATGAAGATTCGGAAGTCGTTCGTGCGGTCGATGGTTCCGAGTCCTTTGCCGATGTGCCAGTCGGCGGAATGAAAGATGCGAAGCGTTTGCAAAGGAAAAGCCTCCGTTGGATCAGTGAAGTCCATTATGACGGAGGTTGCGTCAGAATGCGTCGGTCGCAGATCGCAGCGAAGGTTTGGCAGGACAGGCAGGATTATTTCTTGTTGGGCTTGGCGTTGGCGTGTTCCTTCGCCCAGCAGGAGGCTTCGGCACCGGCAATGCGGCCGTAGACGACGGCGGTGGTGATGCCTGCGCCCTCAAGTCGGCGGGCGCCGAATATGCCGCCCGTCACTTCGCCGACGGCGTATAGGCCCGGAATCGGGCCCTGTTCGCTCAGAACTCGGGAAAGCTTGTCGACCTTGATGCCGCCAAGCGTTGAGTGAATGCCCGGACGAACGCTTACTGCGTAGAGCGGGGATGTGTCGAGACGGCTCAGAAGCAGGGGACGGCCGAAGTCCGTGTCTTCCTGATGCTCGACCATGGAGCGGTAGCGGACGAGGGCGTCGTGGAATTTTTCAGCGGGAACGCGGATCCCGCGGGCAAGTTCCAGATCGGACGTGCCGCGGATGAAGTAGCCCGAGCGCGCATAGCTTGCAAGAACCGGCATTTCGTCGACCATCGCCTGGTCGAAAATGAGCCAGGCACGGTCGTTGTTTTTGTCGCGAATCTGGCTGGCAAGGGTGTCGGAAAGCTCGTTTGCAAAGCGCTCGCCTTGATCATTGACGAGAATCGCACCGTTGACGCGAACCTGATGCGGAAGGATGAGTCCGGAAAAGGGAAGTGTTGTCGGATGCACTGTGACGGCGTTCATGTCGACTATCTGGGCTCCCAGACTTTTGGCCAGCAGAATGCCGTCGCCGGTGGCGGCAGGAGAGTTGGTGGACTGCAGGCCTTGCGTTTGCTTGGCGAACTGCGAAATCATCGCTTCGTTTGCGCTGAAGCCGCCGGTTGCAATGACGACGGCGGGGGCGTTGATTCGATACTCGTTGCCCTTTGTGTCGGAAACAAGGACGCCGCTGATGTGTCCCTGGGCGTCTGTCGTGATTTTCTTGACGGCGGTTCTCGTGCGAATGGGCACGCCGTGGGATTCGATGCCGTGCAGAAGGGCATTGATGACTTCAGGACCGATCAGGCCGCGCTTGGGCTGAATGCCTCGTTGCGAGATGCTTCCGTCCTCATTGAGAGTGCAGGCTGCCTGAAGATTGTCATCGCGCGTGATGCAGAAGGGCTCGAGTTCGGCTCCATAGCCGCGCAGCCATTCAACAGCGTCGTGCGATCTCGCCGCAATGCGAGAGAGGATCGACTTGTCGGCAGTGCGTCCGCCCTTGCGGATCATGTCGCTTTCGAGCCGCTGGCGCTCCCGAACGTCTTCCTTTTTGATGCCAAGCATGAAGCCGGTGGCAAGAACCGTGTTGCCGCCGATGAAGGGCATCTTTTCAACGACGATAACCTTGGAGCCCGATTCGGCGGCTGAAAGCGCCGATGTGAGGCCGGCCCCGCCGGCGCCGATCACGACGACGTCGCATTGAGCGTCGGATGTCTGGGCCAATGCAGCGGACGCCGCCAGGCTGATGCCGACGGCAATGCTCGCCATGCCGTGAAGGCAGCGCGCGAGTGTTTTGCCGAGCGACTGATGACCGGATCCGCTGTTGAGCATGGTGTGGGTTTCGAGCTGGAGACTTTCTATAGATAGTGGGGTTTCATGCGAGCATCGTTCGTCTCGGGTTAACCCGTAGACAAAAGAATAGCAAAAAAACAGGCGGGGTGGTGTCGGCGTTTTCCGCAAGCCTATCGGGTGCAAAGGCTTTGGAATATGAAAAATACCATAAATACGGGATGGGAAAGCGAGAGTTTCGCTCTGTTCGTTATTCCTTATGTGAATAGCGTCTATCTTGGGTGACAATTTGGTTATTGGTGGAAACCCTTCAAAGGTAGTACCTCTAAAGAGGTAGGTGCATTAAACTATAGTATTAGTTTCTCAATTGAAAACTACTGCGAGAGTAGTATTGCCGTGAGAGTGACATGGGTGGCAGACTCACACTGAAGGCAGGGTTTTTACTCTGTCAAGGCGAAGATTACCGTCGACCTGATGCGCCGTACCTGATTCGGTGCATTGTCAGAGCGACGGCAAGAACAACCACTTTCCAAGAAGGATCCCCCATGGAAGTATCTCGCAGAAGTTTTCTCAAGCGCGGTCTGCTTCTCGGCGGCGGTGCAGCGTCCGGTCTTGCCGGCGCGGCTGCCCATGCGGCCGGCGGCTCCAAGAAGCCCTACAAGCTCACTAGCGTGACTGAAACGACGAATATCTGCTGCTATTGCTCCGGCGGTTGCGGCACGATCTGTTCCACGCGCAACGGCGAACTCATCAATCTCGAAGGCGACCCGGATCATCCGGTCAACCTCGGCGGTCTGTGCCCGAAGGGCGCCGCCATGTGGGGCCTTCGCAACATCGTGACGGAAGACCGCCGCGCCCAGCTTCATCCGGACCGCGTGCTCTATCCGATGGTTCGTCGTCCGGGCAGCAAGACCTGGGAGCGTCTCTCCTGGGATCAGGCCGCCCTTGAAATTGCCAAGCATGTCAAGAAGACCCGCGACGCCACCTTTGTAGAGAAGGAAGGCGATGTGACGGTCAACCGCTGCGACGGCATCGCCAGTCTCGGCGCCGCACAGCTCAACAACGAGGAAGGCTGGCTTGTGCAGAAGTTCGCTCGAAGCCTCGGCGTCCTTGCCATCGACAACCAGACCCGCGTCTGCCACTCCTCGACCGTTGCCGGTCTCGCTCCGTCCTTCGGCCGCGGCTCCATGACGAGCCACTGGTGCGACTTTGCGAACTCCGACGTCATCATGTCGATCGGTTCGAACAACGTCGAAAACCATCCGCTGTCCTCCCGTTGGGTTGAACGCGCACAGGACAAGGGCGCCACGTGGATCGTGGTCGACCCGCGCTATTCCCGTTCGGCCGCCCGCGCCGACATCTACGCCCGCATCCGTCCGGGTTCTGACCTTGCCTTCTACGGCGGTCTGATCAACTACATTCAGCAGAACGAGCTCTATCAGAAGGAATACGTTCTGCACTATACGAACGGCGCCTGCCTGCTGCGCCCCGACTTCAAGTTCGACGTCGACAACGGCCTCTTCTCGGGCTGGGATCCGGAAACGAAGCGCTACGACAACGAAACTTGGGGCTATGACGTTGATCACAAGGCTGTCTGGGATACCTCCGAAGGCTCCGCCTTTGCCTGGGTCAACCGTCCGGGCACGCCGAAGTTCAAGACGCCGGACCTCAAGATTCTCAAGCGCGACATGACCCTGCAGGATCCGAACTGCGTCATCAATGTCATGAAGCGCCACTATGCGCGCTACACGCCCGAACTCGTCACCCGCGTCACCGGCATGGATCCGGACGTGATGAAGAAGGTCTGGGAGGTTTTCGCCTCCACCGGCCGTCCGGACAAGGCCGGCTCCATCCTTTATGCTCTGGGCCAGACGCAGCATACCTACGGCTCCCAGAACTGCCGTGCCATGTGCGTTGTTCAGCTTCTTCTCGGCAACGTCGGCATCGCCGGCGGCGGCATCAACGCCCTTCGCGGCGAACCGAACGTTCAGGGTTCCACCGACGTCGGCGCTAGCTCGCATCAGGCTCCGGCCTACCTTTCCTGGCCGACCGGCAAGGCTCATCCGAAGCTTGCCGACTACCTCTCCAAGGAAACGTACGCTGCCGGCTACTACGCCAACAAGCCGAAGTTCTGGATCTCCCAGCTTCGCGAATGGTTCGGCGCCAACGCCACGGTCGAAAACGACTACTGCTACGACCTGCTGCCGAAGATCAGCCCGAAGCTCGACTACGGCGACTACTCCACGATCATGTCGTTCAACGACATGCGCGACAACAAGATCAAGGGCTACTTCTGCTGGGGCATGAATCCGATGCATTCCACCCCGAACGGCAAGCACGCCCGTCATTCGATGGCCAACCTTGACTGGCTCGTCGTCGCCGACTGGTTCCAGACGGAAACGTCGACCTTCTGGGAAGCTCCGGACATGAAGCCCGAGGAAGTCCAAACTGAGGTCTACTTCCTGCCGGCCGCGCTCATCTATGAAAAGATCGGCTCCATCAACAACTCCGGTCGCTGGATCCAGTGGCGTGAAAAGGCCATTGAGCCGCCGGGAGAATGCCGTTCCGACTTCGAAATGATGATGCTTCTCTGGAAGAACATCGTCGACCTCTACAAGAAGGAAGGCGGCGCCTGCCCGGATCAGATCCTGAAGACGAACTTCGACTACACGATCGACGGCAAGCCCGACCTGCGCGCTCTCTGCTGGGCTCTCAACGGCTACACGGTCAATGACGGCAAGCTCCTCAAGGGCTACGGCCAGCTTCAGGCCGACGGCACGACTGCCTGCGGCATGTGGATCTTCTCGGGCTACTACAACAACGAAGCCCAGAAGCTCGATCCGATGAAGCAGCCGATGACGAACCGCTCCAAGGAAGACCCGACCGGTCTTGGTCTCTTCCCTGGCTGGTCCTTTGCCTGGCCGGCCAATCGCCGCATTCTTTACAACCGTGCCTCCGCCGACCCGCAGGGCAAGCCCTGGGATCCGAAGCGCGTGCTCGTCGAATGGGACGGCAAGAAGTGGATCCAGAACGACGTTGGCGACTTCGTCACTGCCAAGGCTCCGGACGACAACGCCTTCTTCATGACCTGGGAGCAGAACGCCCGTCTCTTCGCCTATTCGATGGCCGACGGTCCGCTGCCCGAGCATTTCGAGCCGCATGAAGCCCCCGTCAAGAATCTTCTCAACGGTGCCGGCGGCAACCCGTGCGCCCGCTTCACGGACGACCCGTCCGTGCGTCGCGGCAACATCAAGGACTATCCGTACGTGGTCACAACCTACTCCGTCGTCGAGCACTGGCAGTCCGGCACGCAGACCCGCAACATCCCGTGGCTCAATGAACTGATCCCGAGCAACTTCATCGAAATCTCCGAAGAGCTTGCCAAGGAAAAGGGCATTCGCCCGGGTGACAAGGTTCGCGTCTGGAACAACCGCGGCTCCGTCGTGGTCGACGTGATGATCACGATCCGCATGAAGCCCATGGTGATCGACGGCAAGCTCACCCACGTGGTCGGCATGCCGCACCACTTCTCCTGGGCGACGAAGCTCGCAACCGGCGACAACGTGAACGACCTCACGCCCAACGTCGGTGACCCGAACTCGTATATTCCGGAATACAAGGCGTTCCTTGTCAATCTTGAGAAGGCAGCCTGACGGCGTGCCAATGGAGATGAATGATGGCAAATACTAAAGAAGTCGCCATGCTGTTCGACTCTTCGCACTGCACCGGCTGCAAGGGTTGCCAGGTTGCGTGCAAGCAGTGGAACATGCTTCCTTCGAAGCTTGGCCTCAATGCAAACAAGTTCTCGGGCTCGTATCAGAACCCGCCTGATCTGAACGGCGACACGCGTCTCGTGATGACGTTCGACGAAAAGGAATCCGGCAACAAGTACCAGCCGATCAACTTCGCAATCGGCCGCCGCTCGTGCTACCACTGCACGGACGCTGCCTGCGTCGCGATCTGCTCGTCCGGCGCCCTTTACAAGAAGGAAAACGGCGTTGTCGCTTATGATACCGACAAGTGCAACGGCTGCACCTACTGCCAGTCCGCCTGCCCGTTCGATGTCCCCCGCTTCCGTCCGACGGACGGTTGCATCGACAAGTGCACGCTCTGCATCGACCGTCTCGAGGAAGGCGGCGTGCCGGCCTGCGTCAAGACCTGCCAGCCTGAGGCTCTCAAGTTCGGTCCGCGCGATGAAATGATCGCGCTCGGCCTGAAGCGCGTCGAGTTCCTCAAGAAGAAGGGCTTCGACAAGGCCGAACTCTACGGCGTCAACGAAATGGGCGGCCTCCATGTGCTGCAGGTCTGCCAGTTCGGTCACGAAGCCTATGGTCTTCCGACCGATCCCAAGCCCAACAAGATGATCGGCATGATGAACGCCATGCGCAAGGTGACCGGTGTCGGCACCGCTGCGGTTCTTGCCGGCCTTGCAGTTTCCTTCGTCGCCGCAACCGGCTACCGCCGTGAGAAGGTGACCGTCGAGGAAGCCAAGAAGCACTGGACGCCTGAACAGCGCGCCACCGCCGATCGTGAAGTCAAGGAGCTTCTGAAAAAAGAAGCCTCCGGCAAGTAATAGGAGACTCAGAATGACCAGATACATTCAGCGTCACTCCATGCTCACCCGCGTGACTCACGGCGTTGCCGCCGTCGCCTGCATTCTGCTCGCGGTCACCGGCGTGTTCGTGTTCGTTCCGAGCCTGGGCGGCGGCATCATGGGCGGCGATTTCACGCATTCCATGCGCATGCTCCATCGCATTCTTGCGGTGCCGTTCATCCTCGTTCCGCTCTTTGCGGTGCTGAAGTCGCCCGCCGGCTTCGTCCACCTCTTCAAGGAGGACATCTTCGGCAAGTGGGACAAGGACGACGTGGCATGGGCCATGAAGTTCCCGTTCTATCTGTTTGCGCCGGGCAAGGTTCACATGCCCCCGCAGCATCATGTGAAGTCCGCCCAGCGTCTCGCTGACGGCGCCCTGCTGTTCTTCTGCATCATGCTCGCTCTTTCGGGCATCGTGCTCTGGCTCAACACGGGTCTTCCGACCGATTCCGGCCTGAAGATGGACTTCGCGCCCGAAACGCTCCTTCTTGCGCACCTCGTGCATGACGTGTTCTTCTTCCTCACCGTCTTTGTCGGCATCGCCCACATCTATCTCGGCGCCGGCATCTTCCAGCCGTACCGCGGCACCGCCCGCATCATGTTCGGCGACGGCAAGGTGAGCGAATCCGACGCGGTCTACCACTGGGGCTACTGGGCGAATGAAGAAATCGCCCTTGGCAAGAACGTGACCGTTGAAAAGGACGGCAAGGAAAAGTAAGGGGAACATCTTTTCCTAACTCTCCGTACGAGTCCGCCGGTGCTTCTGCGACGCCGGCGGCTCGCCGGAAGCGGGCTCCGCAAGGGGCCCGTCCGGAAAGAGGTCTTCAAGAGACTTTTTTCCGGACGCCCGAAGAGGCGCATCTTCCTCAATCAAACATCCGCGCTCCGTCCTTTAAAGACCGGAGTGCATAGAAAAAGGAAAGTCAAATGCTCAACCGCAAGTCGATCGAAAGGGCGCTCGCCCGTGCCGCAGGCCATCAGGATGAAAGCGTTGTCGCGCGTCTCGCGCTTTTTGCGCCCGCGTTGCTCAAGGCTGCGGATCTTCGAGAACAGCTCACCGCCGAAGTTCCGGAGTGGACCGAGGAGGAGGTCGAGGCCGCACGTCTGAGCAAGGCCACGCTCCTTTCTCAGCGTCCCGTTCGAATTGACGGAGAGCGATTCCTGCAGACGGTCGATGCTATTGCCGGTGCTCTGCTTGCCAACGACGAGATCGAAGGCGACATGCTTGAAGTCTGCTGCGCCGTTGACTGGACTCGATTCGCTTCTGCCGATCTTCTCGAGATCGCCGGCTGCGATCCGATGGGCTATCTGCATGCCGTCGAGGTTCATGCAGGTGAGGACGACCTTCTCGATATTTTCCTATTGCCGGTGCTCGGCCTTTCGCTTCGCGTCTTTCTTGACGAAGCGGCCGACGAAGGCAGCCGCCGCATTGCAAAGACCGGCACCGACACGACGCATCACAACCGTCCGCTGAAGTGTCCCGTCTGCGGCAGCGATGCCGCGGTTGCAAGCGTCACCGACACTCCCCTCAACGGCCATGTGAAGCAGCTCTGGTGCACGTGCTGCGGCGCTCACTGGGTTTTCGAACGCATTCGTTGCGCCGCTTGCGGCGGACAGGCCGTTTCGGACATGTCCTACATCCACGACGAGGCCGACGAAACGCGTCGTCTGCACGTCTGCACCGCCTGCCATGCGGCCTTCCCGACGGTTTTCGCTGGTGAAGAGCTCAACTTCTGTGCAGACGTTGAGCAGATCATCATGACGGGGCTTGAACTCTTCTATCAGAACTCCGTTGAAGGCGCCAAGGCCTGAGGCAGGCCTCCGCATCAATCAACAACAATCCTCAGGGACGAAGAGCACGGGAGACAAACATGGGATCCGTTCAGCTGAAGAACTCCGAAAACGCACTTATGACCGTTGTTGAGACGGGAACGAACGCGAGCGTCTCCGCGCCGTCCGTCGAGCGTCTGGGAGCTCTTGAAGTAGAGGTTGTTCGGATGAATTCCGAAACGGCGGGGCTGGACTGGGTGGCTGAGGAAGTCCCCGTGGCGCTTGTCTACAACGGCATCTCGCATGCGGTCATGATGGCTTCTCCTTCGATGCTGGAAGAGTTTGCGCTCGGCTTTTCGCTGGCTGAAGGCATCATCCCCGATGCTTCGCATCTCTACGGATGCGAAGTGCGCGAAGGATGCCGAGGCGGGATCGAGGTTGACCTCACGATTTCGGCCGAATGCTTCTGGAAGCTCAAGGATCGCCGTCGTTCGATGACCGGCCGAACGGGGTGCGGCATCTGCGGCGTTGAGAGCCTGAACGAAGCGGTGCGTGAAAAGCGGGCTGTGCCTCACGAGCAGGCTTTCCCGATGTCGGCCTATGCCGATGCCATCGGCTATCTGGAGGATGTGGAGCGCCTGGGCGGCCTCACCGGCTGCACGCATGCCGCCGTCTGGGTTCATCCTGACGGACGATTTGCGGGCGGCGCCGAGGACGTCGGCCGCCATGTCGCGCTTGACAAGTTGCTCGGCCTTCGTGCTCGCAATGGCTGGAAGAATGGAGCTCTCGTCATCAGTTCGCGCGCTTCCTATGAAATGGTTCAAAAGGCCGCCATGTGCGGCGTTGAAATCATTTTTGCCGTTTCGGCGCCGACGGCGCTTGCCGTCGATCTCGCACGCGAATGCGGCATCACGCTCGCGGCCTTCTGCCGTCGCGGACGAGCCAACGTCTACTCCCATCCCGAGCGTCTGATCGGTTTCTGAGGCGTAAAGACGCATACATAGATTGTCTTGGGATGCCTTCCGATTTTTTCCTTTTTCTTCGGAAGGCTTTTTGACAGGCGGAGGACCATTTTCATCAGGTCCTTCGCCTTTTTTTTCCGAATTGGTCAAGTGTCGAAGATGCGGTCTCATGCCGGATGAAGAAAGACAGGCGTTGAAAAAATCCCAAAAATTGAGTATGTTTTGCTATACCTGAGTGAGTTACTCGGGTATAAACTTCTCCAAGAAGCGCAACTGGTCGGTTGTGTGTCCTCGGTCAAAAACTCGAATCTGATAAAAAGGAAGCTTTCCAATGATTCAATCCCCCGATGAAGCCAAGCCTCGCATAAAGGGCAATCAGGCCGCCATGGCGGTCGCCTATCTAGTCGCCATTGTGCTTGGCGTGTGCAGCGGCCTTTGGGGCGGTGAGAGCGTTCATGCGTTTGCTGATTTCGTGAGCTCGATTTTCATCCGCCTCTTCAAGTTCATCAGCGTTCCGATCATTGCCGTGTCGATTATTGCGACGCTTGCTTCGATTTCCCGCTCAAGCGAATCCGGGCGGATTTTCCGGCATACGATCTTCTACACGCTTTTTACGACGATTCTTGCGGCGACGCTCGCAGCCGTTCTCTACGTCGTCATGGCGCCTGAAAATGTTGTGGCTGCTGCCAAGGCGATCGCGCCGCGAGTAGCCGAGCATTCTTATCTTGAATACATTCAGTCCGTAATTCCGGACAACTTCCTTGCACCGTTCATTTCCGCGAACGTGTTGTCGGTGTTGCTCGTTTCCGCCGCCTTCGGCATTGCGATCTCCCGCCTTCCGCGAGAGAGCCGTTCACAGGAGGTGCTCCTTGCCTTCTTTACGGGTTGTCAGGAAGTTCTCTTCATTCTCGTGAAGTGGCTCATCCGTGTTCTTCCGGTAGGTATTTTTGGCTTCATCTCCGCGCTCGTCGTTGAAATGAGCAAGGGGGTTGAGATCGGCGGCCTGGGCACCTATTTCGGCGTGATTCTTGCTTCCAATGTCATTCAGATGGTCGTCGTGCTTCCGCTTCTGATGCTTGCTCGAGGCCTCAATCCGCTTCGTGTGGCCAAGGGCATGGCGCCGGCGCTGGCGGTGGCGTTTTTCTCGAAGTCCTCAGCCGGCACGCTTCCCGTCACCATGTCCTGCGCTGAAAACAACGTGGGCGTTTCCCGTTCGGTTTCCCGCTTCGTTCTTCCGATCTGCACGACCATCAATATGAACGGCTGCGCAGCCTTCATCCTCGTGACGGTCGTTTATCTGATGCAGAACGCGGGCGTTGAGGTGACGTTCTCGATGCTGGGCGCCTGGATTCTGATTTCGACTCTTGCCGCCGTTGGCAACGCCGGTGTTCCGATGGGGTGCTTCTTCCTTTCCGCCAGCCTTCTGGCCAGCATGAACGTGCCCATCATGCTCATGGGCGTGATCCTGCCTTTCTATGCGGTCATCGACATGGTCGAAACGACTCTGAACGTTTGGTCCGACAGCACGGTTGCCGCAATGGTGAACCACGATCTCGACAAGGACGAGAAGGCTTTCGCTTAAGGCGATTCCTGCAACTACTCCTTTGGCGGACCGTTTCCTTTGTGCGGAAACGGTCCGCTTTTTTCATGCCCGTATGCTCATGATGGATCGTGCGGCCGGGCGGGACATCGTGTTGTCACGGACGCCGTGACAGCATTGGGACTCATGGCTGGGATGAAGCTTTGTTTGTGGCGCGGATCCTCGAAGGACGGGAGGATCAGAAGACGATGGGGTGATGAAGAGGCCGTAAAAGAAGCGGGCTCGTGCTTTGCTGCACGAGCCCGCTGGCCGTAGAAGTCGATTGGTCGAGGATTAATGCTCTTCAGTGATGTGGCGCTTGCTTTCACCGATGAGGTGAGTGCTGTCGTATTCGGCCTGATTGCGGCGATGCTTCATGATGACGAGGAACATCGAGATGCTCACGAAGATGCCGAAGATCATCATCGTGGCCGGGACGGAAAGATCGGCCTTGATGAGGAGAGAGTAGACGCCGAGCATTACGAGAATGGAGGAGTTCTCGTTGAAGTTCTGCACGGCGATTGAGCGGCCGGCGCTCATGAGGACATGGCCGCGGTGTTGCAGAAGAGCGTTCATGGGCACGACGAAGAAGCCTGCGCAAATGCCGACAAGAATCATGATGATGCCTGCGAACATGACGGCCCAGGAGAGCTCGAAGCCGAAGAAGGAGAGTCCGCCGGCGGGGGCCATGTCGCGCGTGAAGTAGGAGGCGCCGACGACGAGCACGCCCATGCAGATGCCCATCGGCAGAACATTGAGAGACTTGTTGAGGGGGACCTTGGCGGCGGCAAGGAAGGCCCCGACGGCGATGCCGAGGCTCACGACGGCCTGCATGACGGCGCCCTGAGAGAGATCCATGCCGAGTGCGTGATCGCACCACTTGAGCACGAGGAATTGAAGAACGGCGCCGGCGCCCCAGAATAGCGTTGTGACGGAAAGGGAGATCTGGCCGAGACGGTCGTGCCAGAGAAGGCGGCAACTCTTGATGAAGCCCGTGATCGAATCGACCGGATCGAACTTTTGCGGCGGATAGCGCACGCCGGTGTCGGGAATGGCCAGGTTGACGATCGATGCAGCGATATAAACAAAGGCGATTGCGAAGATGGCGGCCTCGGCAAAGCTCGAGAGACCGAGAACATCTAGGTGGAATATTTCAAGAATGGGTTGAGCGATTTCCGGCTTGATGAGAACGCCGCCGAGCACGACGCCGAGAATGATGGAGCACACGGTCAGCCCCTCGATCCAGCCGTTGGCGACGACGAGTTTCTTGGGAGGAAGCAGTTCTGTGAGAATGCCGTATTTGGCCGGTGAGTAGGCGGCGGCGCCCACGCCAACAATCGCGTAGGCGAGGAGAGGATGTCCTCCGAAGAGCATCAGCAGACAGCCTACGGCCTTGACGAAGTTGGTGAGGAACATCACGCGGCCCTTTGGCATGGAATCCGCGAAGATGCCTACCCAGGCGGCGAGACAGACGTAGCTCACGACGAAGAAGAGCTTTAGGAGCGGCGTCATCCAGTCTGGAGCGTTGATGCTCGTCAGAAGGGCAATGGCAGCGATAAGCAGTGCGTTGTCTGCAAGAGACGACAGGAACTGCGCGCACATGATGGTATAAAAGCCGCGATTCATAAAAGCCTGTGAGTGAGCCTGAATGTTTTTAGGACAATTCACTAAGTCTACCGTGACTGAAGCCGTTCGTAAATATTGATCGGGAATTTCCCGCCTCTGAAGAACGAAAGCAAAAACGCGTGACGATCTCAAAATGTGAAAACCGAACGAAATGCTTCACGGGCGAGTAATATTTACGGGTTCTGCACGAGACGATCCGTGTGGGTTCGTTTGATTTATAGAAGAAGAGTAATCGAGTGCCCCGTCCCATATTCGCTGAAATTGATCTTCAGGCCTTGAAGCACAATCTGGCCCGCCTGCGTGAAAGTGTCGGCGACCGCACCCTATGGGCGGTCGTTAAGGCCAATGCCTACGGTCATGGTCTTGAGAATGCCGTTGAGGCTTTTGCCGACGCGGACGGCTTTGCAACCATCGACCTCTGCGATGCCGAGCGCGCCCGTCGTGCCGGCTGGCACAAGCGCGTGCTTCTTCTCGAAGGCTTCTTCGATGAGACCGACATCGAGCCCCTGCAGGATCTTGACGTCGAAACCGTCATTCACTCCATGTGGCAGATCGACATTTTGAAGCGTCTTCCGCTTCGCGAGGTGAAGGTTCACATCAAGGTGAACTCCGGCATGAACCGTCTGGGCTTTCTGCCCGTCGAGGTGGGAACGATCTACGATCTTCTGATGTCCATTCCGGGCGTGAAGGTGATGGGCGTCGTCACGCATTTTGCAAATGCCGAACCGAGCTATCTCGGCGATGCGCCTGCGTCCGTCTCGCGCCAGCTTACCCGCATGGGCAGGCTTGCTCATTCTGCAACCGCAGCCTGCATGGCAAACTCAGCCGCCATTCTCTGGCATCCGGAAGTGGGCGGCGACGGCGTGCGTGCCGGCGTAGCACTCTACGGCGTGAGCCCTGATCCGCACATTTCCTCCGAAGAGCTCGGTCTCATTCCCGCCATGACGCTATCGGCAAAGATCATTGCCGTTCAGGAAATCGCGCCTGGCGAGGCGGTTGGCTACGGCTCGCGTTGGATCGCTCAGCGTCCGACGCGCGTGGGCATCGTTGCCTGTGGTTATGCCGACGGTTATCCCCGTTCGATGCCCGACGGCTCGCCCACGTGGGTCGAGGGCGCCATTGCGCCGCTTGTGGGCGCAGTCTCGATGGACATGCTCGAAATCGACATCACCGACATTCCCTCCGCCAAACTCGGCAGCAGCGTCGAACTTTGGGGGCGACACCTTCCCGTCAATCGCGTTGCGGCATCAGCCGGCACGATCGGCTACGAACCCATCTGCGCGCTTGCGCGACGAGTGCCGCTTCACATCAAGCACTGACAAGCAAATCATAGGAACCGATGGCACCTCGCACGACCAAGACCCGAACCGAATTCGTCTGCAATGAGTGCGGCGGCACGACTGCCAAGTGGCAGGGACAGTGCCCGCACTGCAAGGCTTGGAACACTCTTCAGGAATTCAAGGTGGCGCAGGGCGCCGCTGCACGCTACGGCACGGGGGCGCCGCGCCCGGCGGGCGGCTTCGTCGATACGACGGGCTCCCTTCAGGATTTGTCCGACGTTGCAATTGAGGAGATACCGCGCACCGTAACGGGACTTGGCGAGTTTGACCGCGTCATGGGCGGCGGGCTTGTGAAGGGCTGCGTGGCATTGATCGGTGGTGATCCGGGCATCGGCAAGTCGACGCTTCTTCTTCAAGTCATGGCCCGGCTCGTGGAGCTCGGTCATTCGGCTCTGTATGTCTCGGGCGAGGAAAGCCCGACGCAGATCGCGCTCAGGGCTCAGCGCCTGCAGCTCGAGCCGCGCGGCCTCACACTCATGAGCGAGATTGAGCTTGAGCATATTGAGAGCGTCGTTTCGAGCCGAAAGCCCGAGTACGTCGTGATCGACTCTATTCAGACCATCTTCTCGAGCGCGCTCGACAGTGCGCCGGGGTCAGTTTCCCAGGTGCGTGAATGTGCCGCAAGGCTGACGCGCATGGCCAAGACCGTCGGCACGACGCTCATCTTCGTCGGGCATGTCACCAAGGACGGCTCGCTGGCCGGTCCGCGAATTCTCGAGCACATTGTCGACACGGTGCTTTATTTTGAGGGCGACCAGCATTCCAACTTCCGTCTCGTGCGCGCCTTTAAGAATCGATTCGGCGCCGTCAACGAGCTCGGCGTCTTTGCTATGACCGATCACGGTCTTCGCGGCGTGACGAACCCCTCGGCCATTTTTCTCTCGGAATACAAGTCGGATATTCCGGGCTCTACCGTGCTTGTAACGCAGGAGGGGACGCGTCCGCTTCTAGTTGAGATACAGGCCCTGGTGGATGCCACACACCTTCCGGCGCCGAGACGCCTCGCGCTGGGCGTCGATGCACAGCGATTGGCAATGCTTCTTGCTGTTCTTCATCGCCATGCGGGCGTCGGATGCTTCGACCAGGATGTCTTTGTGAATGCCGTGGGCGGCGTGAAGATCTCGGAACCAGCTGCAGACCTTGCGCTTCTTTGCGCGATCTATTCAAGCATTCGCAACAAGCCCTTGCGACGCGGCCTTGTCGTTTTCGGCGAAGTTGGGCTTGCGGGAGAAATCCGCCCGGCGCCGAGAGGTCAGGAAAGGCTTCGCGAAGCTGCAAAGCTCGGCTTTGCCAAGGCTGTCATTCCTCGTGCCAATGCGCCGCGTTCGCCGATCGAAGGTCTTGAAGTCATTGCCGTCGACCGTTTGTCGGATGCCCTTGCTGCGGCTGTTGAATGACGGCCGAAGCTTTCTGAGCAATCTGGAAATTGATGCCGCTTTTGCTTTACATCCGGAAGCATGAACGGACGGGTTTTCCTGGCTCGACGTTGTAAAATATTCGGACACTTGCCGGCATTCCGGGGTGGAGCCTGTCGCTTCGCTGGATGCCGGGACACAGGAATCAAAAATGACGACCTTTACCAAGCTCCTGCCGCCCGAAGCGGCTCCCGCTCAGCCCATCCTTGCCCGTGCCAAGCAGCTCGTTCTTACGTCTGCCCAGCGCATGGCCTGGGAGGATTCCTTTGAAACGCCGGAAGGCGTGATTGCCGTTGCCGTTGAAGAAAAGCGTCCGCTTTTTGTCAACGACGTTTTTGTTGACGATGCCGGCCAGTTCTGGGTTGTGCGTCCCGCCGTGGAAAAGGTGCTTCACGTCACCGGCGACCTGCGCACGATGCAGGAGGCGGTCGGAGCTCTCATCAATCGCGGCGTTGAAGTGGCCGAAGCTCCTGAAGGCTTTGCCGTGCTTCCGCTTCCGAACATCGCCAAGATGCTCGGCATGATCGGTCTTGAAGTTTCTGAAGTTGAAGAAGCTTTTGAACCGGTTCGCATTGAACGCCATGCCGGCGGCTGCGGTTGCGGCTGCGGCGGTCATCACCATCATCATGATGATGAGGAATGCTCTTGCGGTTGCGGCGGTCACCACCATCATCATGGCGAGGATGAATGCGGCTGCGGTTGCGGCGGCCATCATCACCATGATGAGGAGGAATGCGGTTGCGGCTGCGGCGGTCACCACCATCATCACGATGAAGAGGAATGTTCCTGCGGTTGCGGCGAGCATCACCACCATGACGAAGAGGAATGCTCCTGCGGTTGTGGTGATCACCACCATCATGACGAACATGAGTGCGATTGCGGCGAGCACCATCATCACCATCATCATGACGATGAATGCTCCTGCGGCTGCGGCCACAAGCACTGAGTTGTGAAGTGAAGGGAGCGGCTCACGGCGCTCCCGCTTTGTGAGGAGCCCCGTATTTGCGTTCGAATGAATGCGGAAGACGGGGCCGGTGCTTTTAAAAAGCTGAAAAATTGAAGGGAGGCACTCCTTTTGGACTGCCTCCCTTTCGTATCTGTGGTGCGGGGAATCGGACTCGAACCGACACGCCTGAACGGCGTCAGGACCTAAACCTGGTGCGTCTACCAATTTCGCCATCCCCGCACGGACAACGCATTCTACAGTAATTCTTGCGGATTCGGGAATGGATCTGTTATTCGGTGTTGGTCTTATTCGCCGGGTGCGTTTTCTTTGCTCGATTCGTAGACTTCCAGACGGGCGCGGTTGTATTCGCCCCAGGTCATGGCGCCCTTGAGAAGAGAGGACTGAATTGCCTCGATCTTCGGGTCGACTACTTCACGGGAATGCTGTGCAAGTTCAATCAGGTGAGGGTCGCCCGTGGACATCATGAGGTTGCGGGTGTCCTCGTTGATCTTGTGCAGGCTTTCAAACACTCGCTCAGCGACGCGCTTGGCGTCGGGTGTGATGCGTGAGCGGTCCTTCAGGTGCGCTTCGGTCATGCCTGCGGGCAGGCAGGGCGTTTTGGCGTAGTAAAGACGGTTGGCGGGCGAAGTGCAGATTGCCCGAACGTCCCTGGAGACTTGAGTGATTCGTTCGTTGTAGTGCTCGTTGGATTGAGACGGATTCTCATTGTCGCCGACTGTTTCGACGCTCTGAGGTGCGGATTCCGTGCCGGTGGGCGTCACCGCGCAGCCTCCGAGAAGAGAAAGAAAGGCGGAGGAAAGAATCAGGAGCTTGAGACGAAACCGCATGGTCTGAACGAAAGGTTGATGGCGTGAGATTGAATGCGAACTTGGATGGGAAGGAAATTTTAACAAGCTCGAAGATGGCGCGTTTTCTGATTTGTAAGCATTTGACTGTCTGCCTTGCGGGAACGTTCGAGTCGCGAGGCGGGTTTTGAGATGTCTTCGGAGCCTGTGTTGGGAGCGGGTTTCCCGCAGGAAGCCCTTGAAACAACGGCAGAATTTCTTCGCTATAATTGAAAAATTCAGGTCCGCCGATTTTGAAGCCGGCGGATGCTCTTTTTATAGAAGAGAGCGAACGACGGTCCGCCGCATGCGGATGCGCTTCGCTCTGGAAAGAATTTTTCACGCGATTCGTTCTTTTTTAGGAACGGATCTCTTCAACAAATTCCGCCGTGCATCAAGCCGGCGGACTTTTATAAAGACTACTGCGATGACTGAACAAGAAACCGTCAAGACCGAAGAGGTCGCCAAGGTTAACCCGCTCGAACGTACGCTCGACCTGGTCGTTTCCTACGCTTCCGCCGAAGAACTCACCGAAAAGACGCTGAAGAACTACGGCAAGACCGCCAAGCTCCCGGGCTTCCGCAAGGGTCACGTCCCGGCCGCTCAGGTTCGCCGCATGTACGGCATGCAGGCCTACGACGAAGCCATCAACCAGCTCGTCGGCGAAGCCTGGCAGAAGGCTGCTTCCGAAAGCGAACTCCGCATTGCCGGCTATCCCCGCATCGAAGCCGCCAAGAACGAGGAAGACAAGGAAAACATGCACTTCACAGCCAAGTTTGAAGTGTTCCCGGACGTTCAGGTCCCGGATTTTTCCGCTGTTGAACTCAAGCGCTATGTCTGCCCGGTGACCGACGCTGAAGTCGAAAAGACGATCGACGTCATGCGCCGCCAGCGCGCCACGTACAACGTCGTGGAACGCGCTGCTGCCAACGACGACCGCGTCAAGCTCAACTTCAAGGGCAAGAAGGACGGCGTTGAATTCCAGGGCGGCACTGCCGAAGGCTACGTGTTCGTTCTCGGCCAGGGCCGCATGCTCCCCGAGTTTGAAGCCGCTGTCACGGGTATGGCTGCCGGTGAAAAGAAGACCTTCCCGATGACCTTCCCGGCCGACTACGGCATCAAGGATCTCGAAGGCCAGGCTGTTGAATTCGACGTTGAAGTCGTTGAAGTTGCCGAACCGGTTTATCCGGAAGTTGATGACGAATTCGCCATCAGCCTCGGCGTCAAGGACGGCATCGAAGCCATGCGCGCTGAAATCCGCGCCAACCTCGACCGCGAAGTCAAGGCTCGTCTTGAAACGAAGACCAAGGCTGAAGTGATGGAAGCCGTTGCCAATGCCTGCGACTTCGCTCTTCCGACGGTCCTCGTCAACGACCAGTGCGAAGCTCTCCGCCAGCAGATGGAAAGCGACCTCGCCGGCCGCGGCATCGACGTCAAGAAGATGCCCGCCATGCCTGTCGACGCCTTCAAGCCGCAGGCTGAACGCCGCGTCCGCCTCGGCCTCTTCGTTGAAGCTCTGATCGCTCAGGAAAAGATCACCGGCTCCGACGACCAGGTTCGTGAAATCGCCTCCGACATCGCTTCCAGCTACGAAAAGCCGGAAGAAGTCATCGACTACATCATGAAGGACCAGAACCGCGTTGCCAATCTCCGTGCCCAGGCTACGGAAAACAACGTGACCGAATGGGTCCTCGGCAAGGCCAAGACCGTTGAAGAAACGGTCGAATTCGACAAGCTGATGGCCGGCCAGTTCTAATAGAACCGGACGACGTCAGGATTTCGGGCGCGGCTTGCCGCGCCCGGCCTTGATCGACTCGAGAGGCATCCCGGGCAAAGTGCTGGATGCCTCTTTTTTTTTCTATGGCCGCAGGCGGGAGCTTTTCCACGCGCTCCGCTACAATCGTCAGATACTCATTTTTTCCATAAGGCGAAGAAAAATCATGCTAGTCCCTTATGTCATTGAAGACACCGGCCGTGGCGAACGCAGCTACGACATTTATTCGCGTCTCCTTCGCGACCGCATCATCTTTCTTACGGGCGAGGTGAATGACCAGTCCGCGAGCCTCGTGATTGCACAGATGCTTTTCCTCGAGAGTGAAAATCCGGACAGGGACATCTACTTCTACATCAATAGTCCGGGCGGTTCCGTTTCCGCCGGCATGGGCATTTATGACACGATGAAGTTCATCCGTCCGAAGGTCTGCACGATCTGCGTGGGTCTTGCTGCCTCGATGGGCGCTCTCCTTCTGAGCTCCGGCGAGAAAGGCCGCCGCTACGCGCTGCCGCATTCCCGCGTGATGATTCACCAGCCGCTCGGCGGTATCCAGGGGCAGGCGACTGAAATTGAAATCACCGCCCGTCAGATCCTGCGAACAAAGCAGGAACTCAACCAGATTCTTGCCGACAACTGCGGCAAGCCCGTCGCCGACGTTTCTCTTGATACTGAGCGCGATTACTGGCTCGTGGGCGAGGAGGCCATGAACTACGGCCTCGTCGACCGCATCTTCACGACGCGCGCAGAGCTTGAAAAGGCGCTCTGAGCGGAAGCGAGGTAACACGACATGCGAACCTGTTCTTTCTGTGGCCGAAGCGAGAGCGAATGCAAGGAGCTCTTTTCCGGCATTCGTGGCGAGCTCATTTGCGGCGATTGCATTCGTTCGATGAACGACGAGCTCAAGAGCGGTCCGGCGCCTGAGACCGAGCCGGAAGTTCAGCCTGAGGCCGAAAAGCCGCTTCCCAAGCCCAAGGAGCTCTACGACTTGCTCGATCAGTACGTGGTTGGGCAGAGCCGCGCCAAGCGAACGCTTTCCGTGGCTGTTTACAACCACTACAAGCGCCTGAAGAATCAGGCGGATGCAGATCGCTCCGTAGAGCTTCAGAAATCCAACATCCTTCTGATCGGTCCGACGGGCTCCGGCAAGACGCTGCTCGCCCAGACGCTTGCCCGCGCTCTTGACGTGCCGTTTGCCATTGCCGATGCAACAACGCTTACCGAAGCCGGCTATGTGGGCGAGGACGTCGAGAACATCGTTGCCAAGCTCGTTCAAGCTGCCGACGGTGATATCGAGCGTGCTCAGCGAGGCATCATCTATCTCGACGAAATCGACAAGATCGCCCGCAAGAGCGAGAATCCGTCCATCACGCGCGACGTTTCCGGCGAAGGCGTGCAGCAGGCTCTTCTCAAGCTTGTCGAAGGTACCGTTGCAAGCATGCCCGCGCAGGGCGGCCGCAAGAATCCCGGCAAGGCGATGATTCAGGTCGACACGTCGCAGATTCTCTTCATTTGCGGCGGTGCCTTTGACGGCATGCAGAGCATCATCGGCCGCCGCACCGAAAGGGCGGAGATGGGCTTCGGCGGCCGGGTATTCAGCAAGGACGGCGACAAGAATCTGACCAAGGTATACAACCAGGTGGAACCTGCCGACCTTGTCAAGTACGGTCTGATTCCCGAACTTGTCGGTCGTCTGCCGGTGATTGCGGCGCTTGAGGAGCTTGACGAAGAAGCTCTGATCGCCATTCTCACGAAGCCCAAGAATGCCATTGTGCGCCAGTATCAGGCGCTGCTCGGCATGGAGGACGTGGAGCTCGAATTCACGCCCGACGCACTCAAGGCTGTTGCCGAGAAGGCCATTGCCCGCAAGACGGGCGCCCGCGGTCTGCGCTCCATCGTTGAAGGCGTACTGCTTGATGCGATGTTCGATATTCCGACTCGAGGCAACATTGCTCGCGCACGTGTCACGCGCGAGACGGTCGAGAAGGGCGCGCCCGTCGAACTCATCGAACGAGACTGACGCCCGGACCTGCGGTCCGACTTGAAAATGGGGGCGCAAGCCCCCATATATTCAAGACCGAACAGAATACTCATTAGGACAAAAGATTTGGCTAAGAAGACCGACGGGGACTTCAAGTTCCCCGAACACCTCGAAGTACCTGCTCTCGCGGTGCGCGACATGGTGATCTTTCCCTCGATGATGGCGCCCATCTTCATGGGCCGCCAGAAGTCCATTCGTGCCGCCGAGCACGCCATGGATACTGAGGATAACTATATTCTCCTTCTCGCACAGAAGGATCCGACGTCGGACGATCCGACGGCCGAGGATCTCTATGAGGTTGGCACGCTGGCTGCCGTGACGCAGTTCTTCGGCCTGCCCGACGGGACCAAGAAGGCGCTTGTCGAAGGCCTCGCCCGCTATCGTCTTGAGAAGCTTGAAGAGCGCGACGGCATGCTTGTGGCCGTCTGCAGTCTGATTCCTACGATAAAGGCTGATTCTGCCGCTCTCGAGCCGTTGCGCCGCTCGATCATCGAAGCATGGTCGAAATATGCTGGTCGCGACAAGACGAAGATTGATCTTGCAAAGCAGCTTGACGTCGAGAGCGATCCCGAGCGCATGCTGGACCTTGTCAGCGCTCAGGGTGCCTTCAAGACGAACGACAAGATGCTGCTTCTCGGAGAGGCTGATCTGCTGAAGCGCTTTGATATTGCGCTTGGCATTCTGGCTCGAGAAAACGAAGTGAAGGAACTTCAGGCTCGCGTCGACGGCCGCGTTAAGCGCCAGATGGACAAGAACCAGCGAGACTACTATCTCAACGAGCAGATCAAGGCCATCCGCAAGGAGCTTGGCGATGCCGGCGACGGTGAGGGCGACGATTTCGCCGACGTTGAAAAGCGCATCGCCGACGCTAAGATGCCCAAATATGCGGACGAGACCGCCCGCAACGAGCTTCGTCGTCTGCGCCAGATGCCGCCGATGAGCTCGGAGTCTGTCGTTGTTCGCAACTACATCGAAACGCTCACGGATTATCCGTGGACGAAGAAGTCTCGCGTCTCGCGCGATCTTGAGGCTGCCGCCCGCATTCTCGATGAGGATCATTCCGGCCTTGAGAAAGTGAAGGAACGCATTCTCGAGTACCTCGCCGTGCAGAAGCGCGTTGGCAAGGTGAAGTCTCCGATTCTTTGCTTTGTGGGGGCGCCCGGTGTCGGTAAGACCTCTCTGGGCGAGTCCATTGCACGTGCTACGGGCCGCAAGTATGTGCGCGTGGCCTTGGGCGGCGTGCATGACGAGAGCGAAATTCGTGGCCACCGCCGCACCTATGTAGGTTCGATGCCCGGCCAGATCGTCAAGAGCATGATTCGTGCCGGCGTGCGCAATCCGCTCTTCCTGCTCGATGAAATCGACAAGATGGGCATGGATCACCGCGGCGACCCTGCCTCTGCCATGCTTGAAGTGCTCGATCCCGAGCAGAACGATGCGTTTGCAGACCACTATATGGAGATTCCGGTCGATCTTTCCGACGTGATGTTTGTGGCTACTTCCAACAGCTACGATATTCCTCCGGCTCTTCTCGACCGTATGGAAGTGATCTCGCTTTCGGGCTACACCGAAGAGGAGAAGCTCCATATCGCCGAGCATCATCTGGTGCCAAAGCAGCTCCGTGCCACGGGGCTCAAGGCTGAAGAGGTCGATCTTACGCGCGAAGCCATTGTGGACATCATCCGCTACTGGACCCGCGAAGCGGGCGTGCGCGGACTTGAACGCCTCATCGGCAAGATCTTCCGCAAGATCGTGCTGGCTGCCGACAAGAAGGGCGGTCGTCTGACTGAAAAGACTGTGGTAAAGCCAGAAAATCTCAGCGTTTACCTAGGTCCCGCCAAGTACACGATCGGCCTTGCCGGCAAGGAACCGCGCGTTGGTGTCGTCAACGGCCTGGCCTGGACCTCTGTGGGTGGTGAAATGCTCACGATCGAAGCTCAGGTCTTCCCTGGCAAGGGTGCCGTGCAGCGCACGGGCAGCCTTGGCGACGTGATGAAGGAAAGTGTTGAAACGGCTCGTTCCGTCGTTCGCGCCCGTGCTGCCGAGCTTGGCATTGACACGAGGCGCTTTTACGAAACCGATCTGCATGTTCACTATCCGGAAGGCGCTACGCCCAAGGATGGTCCGTCTGCCGGCTCCGCTACGACCACGGCCATTATTTCCGCCATGACCGGCATTGCGGTTCGTTCCGATGTTGCCATGACGGGGGAAATCACCCTTCACGGCGAGGTGCTCGAAATCGGCGGTCTCAAGGAAAAGCTTCTTGCCGCTGTTCGCGCCGGTTGTACGAAGATTCTGATTCCTGAGGTCAACATGCGCGATCTCGAGGACGTGCCCGAAACCGCCAAGGAGAAGATTGCGATCGTTCCGGTCAAGACCATCGAAGACGTAATTGCTCATGCACTTGTGCGCAAGCCCGAACCGCTTCCGCCTGAAGCTGCGAAGGCAGGGAAGCCGACGGCGGAGACGCCAGTCGCTCCGGCTGAGGAAAAACCGGCCAAGACGCGCCGTTCCACTAAGAAGACGGCGCTCAAGGTGTCGGCCTGAGCCTGTTGACCCCGGACGCCCGGTTCGGGTGATCGGGGGATAAAGGAAAATCGGCTTGTCTGTGGATGCGGACGGGCCGATTTTTTATGTATAACGGTGGAGACTTTGCAGAATACCGTGTTTTTGGTATGGCTTGATGAGAGCCATCGTGTAAAATCCGAATTCTGCATTGCGCAAAAGCGGAATGCGGAGCTTTTTCAGACGGGTGCTTAGCTCAGTTGGTAGAGCACCGCCTTTACACGGCGATGGTCGGGAGTTCGACCCTCTCAGCACCCACCAATAATCTGATTTAAGAAAATTTAAAAATTCTTGACAGATTTGAAAAGTTCTGTATAATACGCTTCTCTGCTGATGCGACAGCTCTGGAAATGGAGTGGTAGTTCAGTTGGTTAGAATACCGGCCTGTCACGCCGGGGGTCGCGGG
>JAXZEJ010000055.1:0-1856 GCA_037424205.1 bacterium
TGGTGGGTGGTGTGGAAGGGGCTGAGGATATAAAGTCCTCACCCCTATCCGATTATTGGTAAACTGTCGGCAAAAGTTATTTCGGCATCTGCAGTTCCAGCATTTGCCGACCAAAAATTGGGAGAACCAAAGTGCCGAGCAATCAGTACGAAACCCTGATGCGCTATGTGTACGAACATGGCACGCACAAGTCCGACCGTACAGGCACGGGCACGCGTTCCGTCTTCGGCTATCAGATGCGCTTCAATCTGGCGGAAGGCTTTCCGCTTGTCACCACAAAGAAGCTTCACCTTCGTTCGATCATTCATGAACTGCTCTGGTTCCTCCAGGGCAGCTCCAACATCAAGTATCTGCACGACAACGGCGTGACGATCTGGGACGAGTGGGCCGATGAGAACGGCGATCTCGGTCCTGTCTACGGCGTTCAGTGGCGCAGCTGGCCCACGCCGGACGGCCGCCACGTCGACCAGATTCAAAACCTGATGGATCAGCTCAAGACGAGTCCCGACAGCCGCCGCATGATCGTGTGCGCCTGGAATCCCGGATTGGTGGACCAGATGGCCCTTCCGCCCTGCCACTGCCTCTTCCAGTTCTATGTGGCCGACGGCAAGCTCTCCTGCCAGCTTTACCAGCGGTCCTGCGACATCTTCCTCGGCGTTCCCTTCAACATCGCAAGCTATTCGCTCCTGACGCACATGGTTGCCCAGCAGGCCGGTCTTGAAGTCGGCGACTTCGTTTGGACGGGCGGCGACTGCCATCTCTACGACAATCACATGGAGCAGACCGAGCTGCAGCTCTCTCGCGAGCCGCGTCCGTATCCGAAGCTTGTGATCAAGAGAAAGCCCGATTCGATCTTCGACTACAAGTTCGAGGACTTCGAAATCGTTGATTACGATCCGTGGCCCCACATCAAGGCGCCCGTTGCCGTTTAAGGAGAAGGCTATGAAGATCGCACTCATCGTCGCAGCCGCGCGCAACGGCGTCATCGGCGGCGGCAACAAGATGCTCTGGCGTGTGCCGGAGGACTTCGCCCATTTCAAGAGGACCACGATGGGGCATCCCATCGTCATGGGACGCAAGACCTGGGAATCCATCGGCCGGCCGCTTCCCGGACGCCGCAACGTGGTCGTCACGCGCAATGCGGACTATCGCGCAGAAGGCGCCGAAGTTGTGCCCTCGCTCGAAAAGGCCTTCGAGGCTCTGGATGGAACCGACACCGTCTTCGTGCTCGGCGGCGGTGAGATCTACCGTCAGGCGCTTCCTTCGGCCGACGTCGTCTGGCTGACCAAGATCGGAGCCGATTTCGAGGGAGACACGACCTTCCCTGAGCTTCCTGAGTCCGAATGGACGACCGAGGTGCTTGAAAAGCTTGAGCCAACCGAAGCGCGTCCCTTCACGGTGACCTTCTGCCGCTGCGAGCGCCGCTGCTGAATCAGGTTTGTCTGCTGAGATATGAGCCCGTCCGGATGTTGTGTTTTTCGGGCGGGCTTTTCTTCGTTCGAAGGCTGGCGGGCGAGGTTTGGCGGAAGATGAAAATGTAATCCGGCGAACGGCGTCGTTAAAAAGGATTGCGGAGGCTTGTGGGTAAGTTATCCACAGAAAATGTGCATAAAGATGGGAAAATCGGGGTTTTGTACCGTGACTCGCCTGTAAATTGGTGTAACGGCAGTTTGCACAAATTATAGGCAATGACACTTATACACAGGAACAACTCTGCTGAAAAAATAATCCTGTCGGGATTGCCTGAAAAAATGTAACGAAAAAGCCGCTGTTTCCGATGGAAACAGCGGCTTGGAATGGCTGGTGCGGTAGGCAGGATTCGAACCCACGACCCTCTGGTTCGTAGCCAGATACTC
>JAXZEJ010000056.1:0-18902 GCA_037424205.1 bacterium
TCTTTTTTTATGAACGTTCTAATGTCTGCCGTGAGTTTTTTTATCGTCTTAAAAAAGACTGGGTTGGCGTCTCGCTCCTCGCCTTTTCCCAGCTCATCCCGAATTTCTTTGGTCGGCTGTGAGTAGTAAAGCGTCGCAAATTCTTCAACCTCATACGCAGATTTCTCAAACGCTCGAGCCATCAACAATTTTTCATGAGCCGACAGCGCGTTCGGTCTACCAGCGTCATCGAGCATTATCTGTCGCTCCGCATCCAACTGATCGAGTTCCCGCCTCAGTTCCTTTCGTTTCTCGTTCAACTTTTCGAGTTGCTGGTCGACATTTTTAAGTTCCCGAAGCTTCGCCGCACGTTTTACAGAGTGATTCGCAAAATCGGTCGAGATTCGGTCAGACGAATCGTCGAAGTAAGTGCAACGACCAGCCGCGCTCTCATTGACTTGTTTCGCCAAAGCGTCGACATCCGACCCCACTCCGAATACATCGGCGGAAAAATCAAGGTAGTAAGCCATAAATTTATGTACTTTGCTCGTCAAAATGGCGTTGTTTTTATAGGTTCTCCAACCTTTTCAGCCCGCCAACAATATGGCTCCGTCAATCATTGCCAATCGCGGGATTGGAGAACTGGAGAATACCTTTAGATATTAGCGGATGCCGCCCGAAACTTCACCTGCTTGCGGCGCACTTATCCACAGGTTGCGCACAACCTATCAACAACCGTCTCTTTTGCCCCCTTGATAGCGAAAAGTTACGTTTTCAGTGCCTCGCGCGCGCGGACTGAAGGCAAAAGTCCATCAGATCGGTGCCGCCCTTCTCCTTTCTGCGCATCCAGTCTCAAGCCCCACTACGGACAAACCACAAGCATCAACCACAGTCACAGTATCGAACAACCTTTCCCTTGAGGCAGAACGCGCAAGCCCCCAAAAATACCGCCCATTCGACGCGCCTCTTTTGCCGCAATTCCCCACGGTCAGACCACGTTTTGAAAAATTGCATCTAGACGACCTTCGGGACTCGCAAGCACCCGCAGTATCGGAAGCCCCTTCCCAGTACCTCGGCCCTCAGGCTCCCCGCATCATTCACCCTAAACGCTTTCGCTCAAATTTGCGCAAAAGTCAGGAAGTGGGGTTTTCCGTACGTCTCGCGCGTGCGCGCGCGCGAAGCAATGCGCCCTTTCCTCAACAACGGCACCACCTTCACGACGTGCAAACCCATTGCGCCACAACGCCCGCGCCCTTCGGAGCAATCGCCAAAACCTCCACGAATTGCACGCGCAAAAAATGAGCTAGGGGCGCGGTCTAGAGCAAAACCAGCTTCACTCTTGACCCGCCCCTCCCTCGCGCGCGCGCGTGCGCGCGCGGACTGAGTTATGCGGATTTTGCGGAAGCGATAAAAAGAGGCACGCGCGCGCGTGCGCGCGCGGACTGAGTGCAAAACTCTATCGTCTACGCCGCTTTCCCGCCGACCTGAGCACGGTCTCGAAACGTAGGAGATGACGCCAACGAATAGCCGACACCGACCACAGGTTCAACGCCATATGGGTGCCATCCTCAAACCGTTGCGGCTGTAGGCGTCCGATTGATTTGAAGCCCTGTTAGACGCCACCCTAATAACCGCCTGTCTCGGGGTTTGCTCGGGGTTCATGCTTAATATTTTTCAATAACCCGACCACGGGAACGAGTCAAACGGGCTCAACTTTTTTCAACAAGCCTCCGACCAGCCGACGCCATTCTTGCGCCCGCTCCAATCGCTCACGTTCTCCGAATGTTTCTCGCCAATGGATTGGCCTTCTGTGTGCTCTCCCGTGCGTTCTGAGCGCGTCTCACAGCCTCCACGCCTGATTGCTCATCGGCGGCATAAGCTCGAAGCCATGCGCTCAAATTGACCGCCATGGTCTTGGGTGTCTTTCCTTTCCTGCTGGTGCTGGTGAGTGGTCTCGTCATCATGCCTCCCCAAGGTGCTTTCTCTTACGAGACAGGATAGAGCCAGTAGGAGAAAGGTTAGATAGATAGATTATTTATTTATTCTTTTCTTTCTTCTTCTCTCTCTAGTCCCACCTGTTTTTGCCAAAGTCCCACCTCTCTTTGGCAAAGTCCCACCTGATTCTGCCAAAGTCCCACATTGGCAATTCTCTCGCTTTAGCCTGTGGCACAGGCAATAACACCGAAAAACGGTCTCTAGTCCCACCTGTCCCACCTACTTTTTCATGTTTCATGCGCGGGTAGTCAGCAGACAAAGAAAAGCCCCGACACCGAAAACGGCTCGAGGCTGGTAGGTTTTAAGCATTCTGTTCCACGATCTTCTGCCATGAGTCCCACTCTGGGGCGTCGGCCTCATCGGGGTATCTGCCAGTAATGAGGAATCTTCCCCACAGCGTGGCGGCTTCCCTTCGGCGTTTTGCCATCGGGTTCCGACGATACGCTCCATTGAGCGGGTCTCCTTTGGCTTTACCTGCACTGTGATCTAGGCACAGCTCGACGGCCAGCTTACTGATTGTGGCGTCGACATCATGCTCATCATCTTCTGACCACGTGGCGAACGTCGTGCGACAGAGTGCATGAGGCACGACCACAGGGGAACGGCCTTGATCGTCTTTCATCGTCCAATCTCGCCACTCAGGAAGGCCGCGTTCTCGCCGCCGCTTGTTCATGGCGTCAATGACACGCCTCAAAGTTGTTTGTGTGATTGCGTTCCGACCGCCATCAGCAGAGAACACGCAGTCACCCTCGAAGCGAGGCAGGGACTTTAGAAAGTCCATGGCGTACTTGGACAGGTAGGAGACATAAAAGCCCTCGCCCTTTTTCTTGCGGTTCTCCTCTGCGACCTTGCAAGATTCCCCTTCCCAGTCAATCGCCCCCCATCGGAGTTCTCTGTAACTGCCGCCTCTGAGTGCAGTCAGCATTCCGAAGATCAGCGCATTGCGGCCATTGGACGGCGGCAACTCGCACAGCTCACGAAAGAATGTCGGCGCGTCCCTGTAGTCAATCGTCGGATTGTTCCCGCCTTTCGGAATCTGGTGCTGGATCGGCGCATAGAGCGCGGCCAACCTCGACCCCTTGACCAGCGAAGCGGGAAGAATGCCTTCGGCTCTCAACTTCTGATTGATAGCCCATTCACAAACACCGTTGATGTAATCCCTGATCTTTCTGGACGTGGCCTCTGAGACTTCAAAAAGCCAATCGTCTTTTGTCAATGCCTCGAACACATCGTCGGCGTTCACCTCCCCGACGGGCTTATTACCGAACACAGGGAACGCCCTCGACCGAAGCCCGCTCATAACGTTGCGCTCTCTGTTCGGATTGTTGACCGACCAGCCAGCCGCGTTCAATGCGACATAGGCCACGGCGGCCTGCTCGAATGTCACAGCCTTGACCTTCGCCAACTCTTTGGCCTCTCGTTCGGCGGCCTTCTGGTTCTCAGCCTCGACCAATGGATCAATGCCAGCCAGCAATGAGGCGCGGTACTCTCTCGCCTTCGCTCTCGCCTCAGAGAGGCCACAGCCTCCACCATTGGGGTTATAGGTCAGGCCATAAAGGGAGCGGTCAACGGCCTTCCCGTTTATCTTGCAACGAATGACCCAGCGGCGGCTACACCCGCCCAAGGTCTTCTTGAGGATCAGGTACAGACCAGCAACACCGCCGACGCCTATCTTGAGTTTCTGGGCATCGGACTTTTCAAAGTCACGGATGATGTTGTTCAACGCCGTGGGCTTGAGTTCTTGGGCAATCTTGGACATAGTGCCTTCGTTTATTGGGGTATCTTGACCGCACTCAATGGCGACCTCATGACATACCCCAATAAATACCCCAATCCCATCGGGGATGTCAAGGCATTCCATGGCACACCCCGATAAGCTCGATAAGCTACAATTCCTCGAAAACGCCTGTGGCAAAAGAAAAACCCGCACAGCGTGGCACTGTACGGGCTTAATGTTTGGTCCCCGCGACAGGAATCGAACCTGTACCGCAGCCTTCGGAGGGCTGCATGATATCCATTTCACCACGCGGAGAGGTCTGTCATTATAACGGAATTCCAACAGATCTAAATAGATGCTGGATCTACCTCAATAGTCCAATCAATTCCGGAAGGTGCATCAAAAGTTGTCTGCCACTGCCAAAGAAAGCGATTAAGCGAAGCTCGACTGTCTGCCTCAACAAGCAATTGAGCACGTTCAACATCCATTAAGCGCACCAGAGGCATGGGTACCGGATCAAAAATTCGAACATCATCAGGCGCCATGCTGAAACCCGACTTTGCAACGACATTCAGAAAATAAAGCGCCTCTGCCAACGTCTTCGCCCCAGCCGTCACTAGTGCCTGATAGACAAAGGGAACGCACCAATTATTTCGACGTTCCTCAACTAGAGATTCTGCAAAACTTCGATAATCCTGTTGCTCCAACGCCCCAAAAAGCGGTTCTTCCGGAAGTCGAGTCTGAATGACTACGCGTCCCCGATTCCCATGACGACCAGCACGGCCAGCAACCTGCATGAGTGTGGCAAAAAGCCTCTCCTTGGCACGAGCATCGGGACTTAGAATCTGGGCATCTGAATTGAGAATGATGACAAGACCCACATTATAAAAGTCATGTCCTTTGGCAATCATTTGCGTTCCAACGAGAATATCCACCTCTCCTTCATGCACCTTGGAGAAGGCCTTTTCAGCTTCGTGTTTTCTAGAAACGCTATCTCGATCGATACGAAGCACGCGTCGTTCAGGAAATTTTCTAACAATTTCCTCCTCTAGACGTTCCGTACCTATACCTCGAGGTAGGATGTCCACATTGCCACAGGAAGGACAGGCCTCAGGTACCTCAGTCTGCCAGCCGCAATGGTGGCAAATGAGCGATCTCGATGCCTTATGAAATACAGAGAAAGTCGAGCAACGCCTGCAAGTGCTAACCCAACCGCAAGCAGGACAAGACAGTACAGGAGAATAACCGCGGCGATTAAGAAAAACCAGCACTTGACGCCCTTCCTCAAGGCAACGATTCATAGCATCGCAAGCCTCTCCAGAAAGAGCTTCGCCAACCCCACGCAGCGGGGGCTCAATAAGTTCAATCACTGGCAACTGTGCATTCTGAACTGCGCGTTGATGAAGCTCTAGCAAACTGTATCCGCCCGACTGAGCCTTAACCCAACTTTCTATTGAAGGAGTGGCGGAACCAAGCACTACAGGCACGGCATTCTTGTGACCGCGCCAAACAGCAAGATCGCGCGCAGAATACCTAAGTCCATCTCCAGCCTTGAAAGATTGGTCATGCTCCTCGTCAACAATGATAAGCGAAAGCTTACGGAAACTTGCAAAAACTGACATGCGCGTACCAACGAGCACACGCGCCCTGCCTTCATGAACTGCAAGCCAAGACCGAGCACGAGCCATATCCGCTAAATTCGAATTCAGTGTCACTACAAGTTCACTGGGAAAGCGAGAACGCACACGCTTTTCCAATTGAGGCGTCAGATTGATTTCCGGCACCAAAAGAAGAACCTGAGCCTCAGGATCACCCTCGAGAACCCTTTCCATAATGTGAAGGTAAACTTCTGTTTTTCCCGAGCCTGTCACCCCGAAAAGAAGGAAAGGACTGAAGCCCGAAGCCGTCGAAACAGCCTCCACCGCAACACGCTGTTCTTCATTAAGTTCAGGAACCAAACCACCAACCTCGCCGGTAGATTTGGAAAGGTCTCTTAATTTGTCGAGTTGGGTCTGATGCCTCACCCCAGGAATACGCCTGAAGAAGAGCGGCAAGGCCGGCACAGCAGCTTCCCCCCACGAACGAATGTAATATCCCGCAGCAAAGCGAGTCAGCGACAACCACTCCTCAGTCACCGGGGCTGTATCACGCAACACAGCCTTGATCCGACGAACCCTGTTTTCCGTGAAATCAGGCGCTGCCTGTAGTGCTGCAACAATCCCTACAACGTTGCGGGTACGTAACCCAACGACTACGCGATCACCCACAGCGACAAGCATGTCGGATGGCACGGCATAGTCCAGAAGTCCCAAACCCGGCGTATCTACCATTACCTTTGCAAAAAGATCAACCGAATTCTGTGCCATCGCCTCTCGCCTGCCGTCTGTTTTTTGTGGATAACACTGTGGAGAAGTTTTCAGACTTCTCTTCACAAACAATTGTCAAAGCTACTATTACCTCGACAAGCCATGCCTAACAAAACTGTCCTGCAGCGCATTAAAAGACAAAGGCGCCAAGACCTCTTTTGCCTTTGGCGCCTTTAGAATGAAAGGTACAGCTAAAAAAACTGTGCATAACCCTGCCGAGAATTAATGATAGCGTTGGCTATACTCATGAACCTCATCGACTAGGATCTGAACGTTTTCAATTGGCGTAAATTGATTGATGCCGTGTCCAAGATTGAAAACGTGACCGCCGTTGCCAATCATACCGAAACCATCCATCACCTTGCGTGCTTCGGCACGAATAGTTTCCTCGTTACCAAACAGTGCGAACGGATCCATGTTGCCCTGAAGAGCAACCTTATCCTCAACAACACGGCGAGCTCGGGACATATTGACAGTCCAGTCAAGGCCAACGGCACTGCAACCGGAAGCTGAAATTTCGGCCAACCATTCGCCCCCCCCCTTGGTGAAGACAATTGATGGAACGACCTCTCCATCAGTTTCTCGAACGAGACTATCGAGAACCTGACGAGTGTAACGCAGCGAAAAGCGCTGAAAATCACCATCAGCCAACATGCCGCCCCAAGTATCAAAAATCTGAACAGCCTGAGCGCCAGCTGCGATCTGAGCATTCAGATATTTGGCAACGGCCTTCGCATTAACGTAAAGCACACGCTCAAGCAAATCCGGACGCTGATACATCATGGTCTTGACAGTTCGAAAATCGCGGCTACCGCGCCCCTCGATCATGTAGCAAGCCAATGTAAAAGGAGAGCCAGAAAAGCCAATCAAAGGAACACGATTGTTGAGAGCCTTGCGAATCGATGTCACAGCATCCATGACATAACGAAGCTCTCGGTCAGGTTCCGGAACATAAAGCTTGTCAACAGCTTCCTCGCTTTGTACCGGATGATCAAACACCGGCCCCTCACCTGTCACGAAATGCAATCCGAGTCCCATTGCATCGGGAACGGTCAAGATATCGGAAAAGAGAATAGCAGCATCAAGACCATAGCGATCAATCGGTTGGAGCGTAACCTCAGTGGCATACTCCGGACTCATGGCAAGTCCCATGAAACTGCCGGCGCGCGCACGGGTTTCACAATACTCCGGCAGATAGCGCCCAGCCTGACGCATCAGCCATACAGGGGTAAAATCGGTTTTTTCACGTTTAAGCGCACGCAAAAAGCAATCGTTGATCGGTTTCATGGTTCCCACTTAGAAACAGAAGAAATACAAAAGAGCAACATATGTCCGCCAACCCAGAGTCCCCTTTCACGAGCACAAGCTGGCTGACTACCAGCAAGAACAACGCTCCAGTCATCTTGATACACGCGCAACCAGGAGCCAAGCGAACAACCGTTGTCGGCATTCACGGTGACAGGCTCAAGATTGCTTTGGCCTCTCCTCCTGTAGACGGGAAAGCCAATGCGACGCTAATCAAATACCTCTCTAAGGAACTTGACGTTTCCAAAAGCTCGATACACCTATTAAGCGGCGACACAAGTCGTGAAAAACGCATTGAAGTCGCCAGCCTTTCGACCAGCGACCTTTTAGAAGCCTTAAAGAAGCTCCTACCCGACGGTTAGCGGACGATGAGGACCGGACGATCGACCTGATGGAGAACCTTTTGCGTTTCACTTCCCAAAAGGAATGAACCGATGGAACCCAAACCACGGCTGGCCATGACAATAAAAGCCACATCGTGGCGAACGGCACAAGCCAACACCCCCTTCCAAATGGCATCAGAGTGCTCGGCAACCACTTCGCATGGAACTTCCTTTTCAGCAGCCTTTCGGCTGATGGCAGCCAAGCGATCGCGAACAGCCGCATCCTCTGCTTCAAACCCTCCAGCAGGTGCTTCACCAACGACCGACGTCATGCCGATAAGTTCACCGCCGAGTTGCTTCGTCAACTCGATAGCAGTATCAATCGCCTTGTCACTCAAATTAGACCCGTCTGTAGTTACCAGTACCTTAACGCCAGCCATGCCGACCTCCTGATTGAATCAAATACTTTTGTTCTCAAGCGTTGGGTTACGCATCAGGTAATCGTACCTTCATCCAGAGTCCGAATACCCCGCGTCACTGCCATTCCTTGATTTTGAACATAAAAAAAGGGTGGTATTTGTACAATACCACCCTTTTAGGCAGAAACAACGTTCGTTTAACGCTGCTGACGAATCTTCTTGATTGCCACGATCTGAGCGGCCAGAGCGGCCATCTCGGCTTCGAGGCGGGCAATCTCGATTTCACCCGTTGCATTCTGACGCTGTGCGCGAGCATCTTCAAGAGCCTTGGCAGCCTTGGCCTCATCGAGGTCATTGCTACGGACGGCCGTATCAGCCAGCACAGTCACCAGATCGGGCTGAACTTCAAGCACACCCCCAGCCACAAACACCTGTTCCACCTCCTTCTTGCCCGGCAAATGAATGCGAACAAAACCAGGACGGATCAGGGTGATGAGAGGAACGTGCCCAGGCAGAATACCCAATTCGCCAGACTTACCGGGCAGCGAAACGAGCTCGGCGTCACCGGAGAAGATAGACTCTTCCGCGCTAACGACGTCGACTTTAATAGTAGCCATGTTAGTTGCTCCGTTGTCGGGCGCTTGACAGGGCCGGCCTTTCAACCGGCCTCAGGCAAGCATTACTTCAGGGTCTTCGCCTTTTCAAAGGCTTCGTCAATGGTACCGACCATGTAGAAAGCCTGTTCGGGAAGTTCGTCGCATTCGCCTTCAACAATCATCTTGAAGCCGCGGATCGTTTCCTTGAGCGGAACGTACTTACCGGGAGCACCGGTAAACACTTCAGCAACGTGGAACGGCTGAGAGAGATAGTTCTGAATCTTGCGAGCACGCATAACCGTCAGCTTGTCTTCCGGAGCGAGTTCGTCCATACCCAGAATGGCGATGATGTCGCGAAGTTCCTTGTAGCGCTGCAGCGTTTCCTGAACACGACGGCAGATAGAGTAATGCTCTTCACCGATGATGTTCGGGTCAACCTGACGAGACGTGGAGTCAAGCGGGTCAACAGCCGGATAGATGCCAAGAGCAGCAATGTCACGAGACAACACAACCGTGGCGTCCAAGTGGCCGAACGTGGTAGCCGGAGACGGGTCAGTCAAGTCGTCAGCAGGCACGTAAACGGCCTGAATGGACGTAATAGAACCAGTCTTCGTGGAAGCAATACGTTCCTGAAGCTTACCCATTTCTTCAGCCAGCGTCGGCTGATAGCCCACAGCAGACGGCATACGACCAAGCAGAGCGGACACTTCCGTACCAGCAAGGGTATAGCGATAGATGTTGTCAATGAAGAGCAGAATGTCGCGACCTTCATCACGGAAGGCTTCTGCCATCGTAAGCCCCGTCAGAGCAACACGAAGACGGTTTCCCGGGGGTTCGTTCATCTGACCGAACACCATGGCCACCTTGTCAAGAACGTGAGACTCTTCCATTTCATGGTAGAAGTCGTTACCTTCACGGGTACGTTCGCCAACGCCAGCAAACACAGAGTAACCACCGTACTGCTTAGCGATGTTGTTGATGAGCTCCATCATGTTGACGGTCTTGCCCACACCTGCACCACCGAAGAGGCCGACCTTGCCGCCCTTGGCAAACGGGCAGATAAGGTCAATAACCTTAATGCCAGTTTCGAGAAGTTCAACGGACGGAGAAAGTTCGTCAAACTTCGGGGCCGGACGATGAATCGGGCGAACTTCTTCAGAGCCGATTTCGCCGCAATCGTCGATCGGACGGCCGAGCACGTCCATAATGCGACCCAGGGTCTTGGGACCAACCGGGACGGAAATTTCATGGCCGGTGCTCTTGACCTTCATGCCGCGCTGCAGGCCTTCAGAAGAGCCCATGGCAATGGTACGCACCACGCCGTCGCCCAACTGCTGCTGCACTTCGAAGGTCAGGCCCTCTTCAGCCAGGGGATTGCTTTCGTCCTTTTCAAGAACGAGAGCTTCGTAAACCTTAGGCATGGCATCGCGGGCGAACTCAATGTCAACCACGGCGCCAATGACCTGAACGATCTGTCCGATACTCATGGGTTTTCCTCAGTTATCGATACTTAAGACACGGCGGCGGCACCACCGACAATTTCGGTGATTTCCTTCGTAATGCCGGCCTGGCGGGTCTTGTTATAAACGAGCTGCAACTCTTCAATAAGCTTCTTGGCGTTATCCGAAGCGGCCTTCATGGCCACCATACGGGCGCTCTGTTCAGAAGCCATATTTTCTGCAACTGCTTGGTAAATCAAAGCTTCGACGTAACGCTTCAGAAGCGCGTCGAGAACGGTTTCGGCGTCAGGCTCGTAGAGATAATCCCACGAGTGATCACGCTTGTCAGCCGCATCAAGATGGCTGTCCGTAAGCGGCAGAATCTGCTCGACCACGGGCACCTGCTTCATGGCGTTAACAAAACGGGAATAGGCCAGATGCACAGAATCCACCTTACCTTCGACATAAGCCTGAATCTGGATGCGAATAGCACCAATCAGACGGTCGAGGTTCGGGCGGTCGCCAAGCTGAACTGCCTGGCTAACCACATTGGCCTGAAGGCGCTGGAGAAAGCCTAACCCCTTGTTACCGAGAGCGGTGGCTTCAATAGAATAGCCCTCCGCGCTCCAGTCCTTGATCTTATGCAGAACAAGGCGCTGAATATTGGTATTCAGGGGGCCGGCAAGCCCCTTGTCGGTCGTCACAAGAATGAGACCGACCTTCTTGGTGCCTTCATGCTTAACGAGGAACGGATGCTTGTATTCACTGTTCGCACGGGCAAGATGAGAGCAGATCACTCGAATCTTGTCACCATACGGACGAGCCGCAAACATCCGGTCCTGCGCCTTGCGCATCTTCGAGGCCGCAACCATCTCCATCGCCTTGGTGATCTTGCGCGTGTTTTGCACGCTCTTGATCTTTCCGCGAATTTCCTTTGTACTGGGCATGGGATATGGGTCCTCTTGGATTTGTTAACGCTTAGTAAGCACCGCTCTTCTTGAACGTTTCAATGGCAGCCTTGAGCTGAGCATCGACGTCCTTGGAGAGTTCCTTCTTGGCTTCGATCGTTTCGATCAGGTCAGCATGGTGCGTCTTAAGATATTCACGCATGCCGCGTTCGACACGAAGCGCGTCAGCAACAGCAACGTCGTCGTAAGCACCCATGTTCACAGCGTAAAGCACGAGAGCTTCTTCCCAAACCTGAAGCGGCTGATACTGCGGCTGCTTCATAAGTTCGGTAACAACACGACCGCGTTCGAGCTGCTTGCGGGTAACGTCATCGAGGTCAGAGGCGAACTGAGCAAAAGCAGCAAGTTCACGATACTGAGCCAGAGCAAGACGAACACCGCCACCGAGCTTCTTGATGATCTTCGTCTGAGCAGCACCACCAACTCGGGACACGGAAATACCCGGGTTAATAGCCGGACGAATACCAGCATTGAAGAGGTCGGTTTCAAGGAAGATCTGACCGTCAGTAATGGAAATCACGTTGGTCGGAACGAAGGCAGTAACGTCGCCAGCCTGCGTTTCAATGATCGGCAGAGCCGTCATGGAACCAGTCTTGCCCTTGACCTTGCCTTCCGTGAAGCGTTCGACGTAAACCGGATTCACGCGAGCAGCACGTTCGAGCAAACGGCTGTGCAGGTAGAAAACGTCGCCCGGATAAGCTTCGCGTCCCGGCGGACGACGGAGCAGAAGAGAAATCTGACGATAGGCCCAAGCCTGCTTCGTCAAGTCGTCATAGACGATGAGGGAGTCTTCACCGCGGTCGCGGAAGTATTCACCCATCGTAGCACCAGCGTAAGGAGCAATGTACTGCATGGCAGCAGACTCGGACGCCGTAGCGGCAACGACGATGGTGTATTCCATAGCGCCGCTTTCTTCGAGCTTGCGAACGACGTTGGCAATCGTGGAGGCCTTCTGGCCGATAGCAACGTACACACAGGTAAGGTTCTTGCCCTTCTGGTTGATGATCGTGTCGATAGCAACAGCGGTCTTACCACACTGGCGGTCGCCAATGATAAGTTCACGCTGGCCACGGCCGATCGGAATCATGGAGTCAACGGACTTCAGGCCCGTCTGAACCGGCTGGGAAACAGACTGGCGGTCAATAACGCCCGGAGCCACCTTTTCGACCACGTCGAAGAGATCCGTGTTGATCGGACCCTTGCCGTCGATCGGCTGGCCAAGAGCGTTCACAACACGGCCGATAAGTTCCGGACCAACCGGAACGGAAAGAATCTTACCGGTCGTCTTGACCAGGTCGCCTTCGGAAATGTGCTCGTAGGAACCGAGAATAACGGCACCAACGGAGTCACGTTCAAGGTTGAGGGCGAGGCCATACGTATTGCCGGGGAATTCCAGCATTTCGCCCTGCATCACGTCGCTAAGACCGTGAACACGGCAAATACCGTCGGTCACCGACACGACGGTGCCCTGGGTACGAAGATCTGCGGAAACGCCGAGGCCTTCGATACGCTTCTTCAGCAGATCGCTGATTTCACTGGGATTGAGTTGCATCTTACAGCTCCGAATGTTTTTAAGCGGTGAGCGTCGTCTTCATCTGAGCAAGACGAGCGCGAATCGAACCGTCAAGAAGTTTGTCGCCGACACGAATGCAAACGCCGCCGATCAGTTCAGGATTGATGGACACGATCGGATGGAGTTTGAGGCCGGGAAACTTCTTGGCAAGCGACTCAAGCAGGCTGTCGAGCTCAGCGGCGCTAAGCTCAAAGGCCGACTCGATGTAGGCATCGGCAATGCCTTCGGAAGAATTCTTCAGCTCACGAAACTGACGGGCGATCTCCGGGAAAGCTTCCAGACGACCGTTTTCGATGACCACGCGCAACAGATTTGCGACTTCCTTCGGGAGGTTGTTGCCGCAAAGTTCCGCAATCAGGTCGCAGAGTTGATCGTCAGTCAGCTTCGGATCGCCAACCAGCGTGGCGACTTCAGGATTCTTGGTCAGAGAAGCCAGAGCTTCGATGACCTCGAGATCCTTGGCCACATCTTCAGCGCCGGCATTACGGTCTTTCAAAGCTTTCATCAAGCCTTGTGCGTAGGGGCGCGCAATCGTCGAAAGTTCAGCCATAGTTAGAGCTTCGCCTTCAATTGTTCAAGCATGGCAGCGTGAACAGTCTTGTCGACTTCACGAGCCAGGATCTGCTCAGCACCGGCAACGGCAAGAGCAGCCACTTCGTTACGAAGCGCTTCACGAGCACGCTGCATTTCCTGAGCAGCTTCAGCACGAGCATTCTCGATGATGCGATCGGCTTCGACCTGAGCCTGAGCCTTGGCTTCATCAACAATGCTCTGAGCACGCTTTTCACCGTCAGAAACAATGGTAGTGGCACGAGCACGAGCATCGGCTTCAATAGCCTTGCCCTGCTCGGTCGCGATAGCCAGAGCCTTCTCACCCTTGTTGGCGGCAGAAAGACCTTCAGCGATCTTCTTCTGACGCTCTTCAATCGCGTGGATCAGCGGCGGCCAGATGAACTTCATGGTGATCCAAGCACCAAGGAAGAACACGACCATCTGTAAAAACAGAGAGGCATTAATGTTCATTATTGAACCCCGTTACGTTGACCGCCCTAGCCCTTCTATCAATTAAGCAGGGCAGTCAACGGCGTCATTAAAAGAAAAGACGTTTTATTTTCGCGGCACCAAATTAGCCGACGAACGGGTTGGCAAAGGCGAACATCATGGCGATACCGACACCGATAAGGAAGGCAGCGTCGATAAGACCGGCGAGAAGGAACATCTTCGTCTGGAGCGGTTCCATCAGCTCGGGCTGGCGAGCGGCGGATTCGAGGTACTTGGCACCCATGATGGCGATGCCGAGACAAGCACCGATAGCGCCGAGGCCGATGATGAGACCGCAAGCGAGAGCGACGAGAGCGACGTTGGTCATTTTAAAAAACTCCTGAATTTAAAAAAGAGGGAGTAAAGAAATAAAGTAATTAGTGGCTGCTGTGGGCCTGACCGATGTAGACGAGCGTCAACATCATGAAGATGAAGGCCTGAAGCAGAACAATCAGGACATGGAAAAGCCACCAGACCAAACCTGCGAAGACTTGACCAATACCAGCACTAGCAGCCCCAATGGGACTGAGTTCGAGAGCGAAGCCGCCGAGAAGCGCCAGCAGGAAGAACAGCAATTCACCGGCATACATGTTGCCGAAGAGTCGCATACCGAGCGAGACGAACTTGGCGAGATACTCAATGATGTTCAACAGGAAGTTGAACGCCCAGAGAGCGGGATGACTGCCGAAAGGCGCAGTAAACAGTTCATGCACGAAGCCGCCGAGGCCCTTGACCTTCACACCGTAGTAGAAGAGAAGGAGGAGCACACCCAACGACATGCCGAGCGGGCCATTCAGGTCAGCAGTCGGCAGCGGACGAAGGTGATCGAGTCCGATCAGACCAGCAAACGCGGGGAACAGGTCAACTGGAATCAAGTCGATGGAGTTCATCAACGCAACCCAGCAGAACACGGTTAAAGCCAGCGGAGCCACGAAGGTGCGATCGCCATGCACGATGTTCTTGGCCTGATTGTTGACCATTTCCACCAGCATTTCGACTGCACACTGCATCTTTCCGGGGACACCGGAAGTAGCCTTCTTAGCACCGGCTCGCAGAAGGAAGAACATGACAGCCAACATCAACACGGAGAAGAAGATGGTGTCGTAGTTCACGATAGAAAAATCAACAACGGACCCCTGATGCGCGGAAGCCAGGTGGGCCATGTGATGTTTAATATACTCAGTAGCGGTAAGGGCTTCTGCTGCCATGGATACCGATCCTTAATGTCTCTTGAACAGCACAATGAAGTAACTGTTCGCCACCGCAATTATCGTGAAGATAAAGGCGGGCCAATGAAGGTTTTCGTAGTACCCGACCATCAGCCCCAAAAGAAGCACGACAACCAGGATCTTGACAAATTCCCCTCCGAGCACCGCTACAGCACTAGGGCTGTACGCCGTCAAAAATTTCGGCAACACCAGAAACAACGCGAGAAGCGTAGTCGGAACCGCATAAGCAAGTCCCGCAAACAGTGCTGTGTAGGCTGCATCCTGCCCTACGAAAAAAGCAGAAACAACAGTTACAAGAAATACGATGACATACTGCGCAAGGGAAATGCGCATCATATCAGAAATAGCGTACATACTTGCGGTTGTTCGTTGGGATTTCAGTCGGTTCGAATTCTAAGTTTTGTCTCAAATACATACAACTCACCAAATGGGGTATATGACTACCCCTTTTGAGGCATTTTTAATAGCGTTCATCTATCGCTAAACAACGGTTGCACTTCTTCGTCAATGATCTTGCTGTTGAATCCGATTTACGATGCCTTCAAGCTGATCAAGATTGGCAAATTCAATCACAATCCTACCTTTGCCTTTCGAATTAGCTGAAAGCTTTACTACGGCTCCTAACGTTTCTGCTAGCGACTCCTCTAATCGCATATCATCGCGAGTCTTGACCACAAATTTCTGATGGACAGGATGTTTTTCCTTTATCCTGCGAATTAAATTTTCGGTTTGACGCACCGAGAGTGCTTTCGCAACCACTTCTTTCGCGACAAGAACCTGTTCAGCCGCCTCAAGAGCAAGAAGCGCTCGTGCATGCCCCATCTCTAGTTCGTGCGTAACGAGCATATTCTTTACTTCTGCCGTCAAAGTCAAGAGACGCAGCAAATTCGTTGTGGCGGCGCGTGACCGGCCTACAGCCTCAGCAGCTTGCTCATGCGTATAGTCGCACTCTTCAATCAGGCGCTGAATGCCCGCAGCCTCCTCTAGCGGATTAAGATCCTCGCGCTGCATATTCTCGATGAGCGCCATAGCAAGCGCCTGAGTTTCATCGACCGTACGAATAATAACAGGGACCTCTTCGAGCCCTGCCATGCGGGCGGCGCGAAAGCGACGCTCGCCTGCAATAATCTCGTAGCCATCAACTGCCGGACGAACAATGATCGGGCTGATAATGCCCTGCTGACGGATGGAATCTGCCAATTCCTTCAACCCTTCTTCCGTCATGGTATTGCGCGGCTGAGTAGTACCGGGGCGCAACTCTTCTAGCTTCAACGTTTCAAGACGCTTGTCGTCATCTTCGGAAAGACCGCTCACGTCGAAGTCATCATATATGGCGCCCAAACCTCGGCCCAGGCCTCCAAGTTTTTTTGCCGTCACATTCTTCCCCTCAATAATTACTTTCGCCTCACTTCCATGCGCTCTATAAGCTCGTCAGCACAAGCCAGATAAGCTTTGGCCCCCTTACTAGATCTATCGTAGACAACCCCTGGCAAGCCATAACTAGGCGCCTCAGCCAACCTCACATTGCGTGGAATGATAGTCCTGAATACTTTATCGCCAAAATGCTCCTCAAGCTGAGTACTCACCTGCTGCTGAAGCGTAATGCGTGTATCAAACATCACGCGCAGAAGAGCCACAATGCGAAGATTCTTGTTTTTTTCCGCCCGCACACGTTTAACGCTACCCACTAAGTCGGTAAGCCCTTCTAAAGCATAGTACTCACATTGCATCGGAATAATGACGCCATCAGCCGCACACAACGCATTTAGCGTCAGCATTGACAGACTCGGCGGACAATCGATAAGCACATAGTCGTACTTTGTGAGCTCAGGTTCAAGAATACGCTTGAGCCGAACATCACGATGCTCTAATCCAACAAGTTCAACCTCTGCACCAGCAAGCTCTCGATTTGCAGGCAATACATCAAACCCACCCTCTGACGAGTGGCGAACAGCTCGCTCAAAACCAGTGATACCGAGAAGCACCTCGTAAACAGACCCCTTCAAATCGCGCTTTTCGATGCCGCAGCCCATCGTGCCGTTTCCTTGAGGGTCAAGGTCAATAAAAAGCACTCTGCGTCCCTTAAGAGACAACGCAGCCGCAAGATTGACAGCGGTCGTTGTCTTGCCGACCCCGCCTTTCTGATTAGCAATACAAAAAATTTGCGCCATAAAATCGTCGTTCCAACGTCGTGCGGTCCGCTGACCTTCAGTTCTTTCTCAAGAACTCAATAGTAATATGTGACCATCATCCGAGTGAATGTTCATTTAGCTGCAGCCGCAGCCGCCATAGCTTGAACATCGAGTTCCAGCCAAAGTCCAGAGAAACCCTGCCAAAAAACGGCAACACCCAAACAGATCAGGATAAAAGCAAAGATGCGCGCCAAAGCATCCGCTCCTGCCACGCCGACAGCCTTATTCAGGCGATCGCTATAACGATAGCAGACCCAGATAACCGCAACCGTCGCAATCGTCGCAACAAATGTACCGGCAATATGCCCAAGGTCTCGTGGAAGACTAGTACTCAAAGCCACAGACACTGCAATCGCCCCTGGTCCCGTTGTAAGCGGCAGAGTGAAAGGATAGAAAGCCATCGACTTGAGCTTTGCACGGGACAACGGCGGGCGTTCCTCCAAGTTTTCCTCCTGTGTCGGTGCATTTAAGGCTGTCCATCCTGCTGAAAACAGCACGCACCCGCCAGCCATGCGCAACACCCCCACTGAAATGCCGAAAAAACTGAGGATCAGATGTCCGCATGTCAGACAGACCAGCAGAATCATCAGACAATACAAAGCGATCTTGTTGGCTACATACGCTCTATCCCGATCCGACAAAGTATTCGTCATCGTGCAAAAAAACATTGCTCCGCTAAACGGATTGATAACGGGAAGAAATGTTGAAAATGCAAGAACAAAAGCACTGACGAAAGCACTGGTCATGACTGTCTCCTAGATCTGAGTGGAGGGCCTTATCACCACCAAATGACGCGCCTCTCCGAGTCCCGGGACATCCATCGGAAACACTTGTCCGACAGCCACGTCGGTTGGCAATTGAATAATTTCTTCCTTGGGCACCGCACCTTTCATAGCCAGCCAAAGTCCCTCTCGCTTAATAAGGTGACGCGTCAAGTCCACGAAGTCTTGGAGATTGGCAAAGGCACGAGACGTAATCAGGTCATACTGCCCCGAAAGACGCTCAATACGAGCATGACGAGCAGAATAATTTCGAAGTCCAAGCTCAATAGCCACCTGTGTGAGAAAGGCTGTCTTCTTGCTGACAGCATCAACAGCCGTGACGCACAAATCAGGACGAAGGATGGCTAGCGGAATCGACGGCAAACCACCTCCGCTTCCTACATCAAGCACTGTTTGTGCATTAGCCCCAAGAGCTTTTACGAAGGGAACTAGCGCTGCAGAATCCAACAGATGGTGCGTCAATATCTCATCGTCTCGACGAATCGCCGTCAAGTTGTAAACCTTGTTCCATTTTCGGAGCAAGTCTGCAAAACGCATAAGTTGATCCACTTGCTTGTCGGAAACCTTTAGACGCAGAGTCGCAAGTCCTTCCTCCAAACGGGGCTGAAAATCAAACATCGCTATTTTCCTTGGTTTTTGTGCCTTTGTTTTTCACGTAGTAATAACGACGCTTCAAATGCACCAGCAATAGAGATACAGCAGCAGGCGTCACTCCAGAAATACGAGAAGCCTGTCCAATCGTCTCCGGTCCGACTGACTTAAGCTTCTGTCGAACTTCGAAGCCCAAACCTGGAACACTGTCGTAGTCAACATCTGTAGGAATCTTCAGCATTTCATTAGCAAGCGTTCGCTCAATCTCAGCCTTCTGACGGGAGATATAACCAGAATACTTTACTTCTGTTTCCGCTTGGAAAAACTCGTCCTCAGAATACTCACCTGCCGGCAAAACCGAAATGCCATCCATTTTCGTCAAGCTAG
>JAXZEJ010000057.1:0-7291 GCA_037424205.1 bacterium
TGCATTGATGGTCTCCGGTGTTCGATGCCCCTTCTGGAGCTGACCATCTAATTAATACACGTTCGGCTATCTCGTGAGCCAGTGTCTGGCAGACCGGTTCCTCAGGGACGGAAAAACGGCCGACGGCGGCAGCCTGACGCAGCTCGCGCTTGACGCGGCGCGGCTCGACTGCGACGAGCTCCTTCGCAAGCATCTTCACGCGGACATCCGAAGCCGCGAATTCTGGGAAAACGCAATCGACACCGCCGTGAATCTTTCCGGACAATGATTTTTTCGCCCGTATTTTGCAAACACAAATGCATTGTGCGGCAATCGTTTCGAGACTTTAAAGCAACCTCCCGCATTCAGTTTGTTGTAAAAAAATCACGTATCCGAATCAAAATCCACATTGAAAATGCCTCACAGCGTAAAATTGACACTCAGTCCGCCCAAAAAACGATAAAACCGCTCTTATGTCCAAATTTCTCGACCTTACCGACGCCGACGTTGCTCGCCTCAACGAGCAGTTCGGTGTTTCGCTCGCCAAGGCCGAGTGGAACAAGCGTCTCACCACGACGCCGAGCTATTCCGCGCTTGTCCGCGCCTATTTCGACTGGCACATTTCCGAACTGACCGATCTTGCGCTTGAAGCCCGCTTTCCCATCGCCGATCTCGCCATGAGCGACGAGTATCCGCCCGTCATCGCCGAGTCCCTCGAGCCCGAGGCCCGCGAACGCGCTGCGAGCTTCATGATCGAAACCATCCGCCCGATTCCCGAAGACGGCACGGCCAGAGAAGAGCGAATCGATATTCTCACCCGCACCCTTCCCACGGGCGAAGCGCCCGACGCCGAATTCGTGCGCCGCGTCGTCTATCTTGCAGGCCGCTGGTACCATCGCCCCGACCTGATGGATCCCCTCGGAAAGGACCTTCTCCGGGACTACCTCTTCAAGGCCTGGCCCGAGTACGCCGGCGACAAGATCACGCCCGAAAAGCTCCGCCTCTGGCGCACCTCCGAATACGTCATCGGCACCGTCACCGTCAATTCGACCCTCAATTGAGCCTCGCGCGCACTTTTTTCCGCGCCGCCGGCGCTTTCGTTGCGCAAAACCGACGCTCCAAAGCGTCAATTTGCGTATTTGCGACAATCACGGCCCTTAGGGGGCGCCTTCTTTCATTCTTCGTGCGATAATGGCCGAAACATGACTTTCGGCATGATTTTTTGCATATTTGATGCCGATTAGTTATCGCACGATACAACGTGCACGAACATCAATTCATTTAACGCGAACAGCTCTCCATCTGTCGAGAACGTTCGATAAAGACCCCCTGACCCCTACAATGACTTCCACTGCTGAAGAAATGTTTGACGAAGCGAAGGCTCGACTGCGCCGCATCGAGGCCGAACACGGCATCAGAATTCTCTATGCCTGTGAAGCCGGCAGCCGCAGCTGGGGCTTTCCGTCGCCGACGTCCGACTACGACATCCGCTTCATCTACGTCCGTCCGCTCAAGAGCTATCTCAAGCTGACGCCGCCCGCCGACAAGATCACGCTCGCCCAAGACGACCTCTGGGACATTTCGGGCTGGGATCTCAAGAAGAGCCTGACGCTCCTCAAGAAGGGCAACGTTTCGATCGTTCAGTGCCTCTATTCTCCGATCGTCTACCGCAATCATCCGCTCTTCCTTTCGGAGATCAGGAAGCTTCTCGACTACGGCGCGCCGCTGCCCCGACTCTACTGGGCCTACCGCTCGATGGCTCAGTCGCACGTCTCGCACTTCCTGCTCGGTCATGAGACGATCGCCTACAAGCGCTTCCTCTACATTGTTCAGGGCCTTCTCGCCATGCGCTGGGTCGAAACCCGCAAGAGCATGCCGCCGGTGGTGTTCGAACAGCTCGCCGAAGCACTCATCACCGACGAAGGCCTTCGCGCCGAAATCGAGGCGCTACTCAACATCCAGCGCAGCGCCGGCACGGTTGAGGAAGTCGGTCCGAAGACGCTCTTCCCGGGCGTTCTGACCTTCATCGAATCGACGCTTGCCGAAACGCAACCGCCTGCGAGCGAAGCCATCGACATCAACGAAGAGGTGCTCGACGACTTCTACCTCAAGTGGCTCGGCGTTCAGGGTCTTTCCTGCACCGGCATCTGATTTCCTCATCGAATCCATCCTTCGAAGGGCGCCTTCATGATAAGGCGTCCTTCTTCACATCCAGCAACGGAGCCCTGAATGCCCGGAAAATCCTCCTCTCTCGACGAAGCCGTGACGCTCATCCAGATCATCACCCGCATTCCGAAGGGGCGGCGGATTACGGCTCTTGAACTTCAGCAGGAGCTTGAAGCCGCCGGCATTCCGATTCAGATCCGCACGCTTCAGCGCTACCTCAAGACCATTGTCGAGACGGACGTCTTCGGCATTGAGTGCGACACCCGCGCGCGTCCCTACGGCTACAAGCAGAGCACCGCAGGCGGCAAGCTTCTCTCTCAGCAGATGTCGGTTCACGAAGGCCTGCTGCTGCGCCTCGCGCAGGAGCACATGCGCTTCATGATCCCGTCGACCCTCTCCAAGTCCCTCTCCCCGATGTTCGACATGGCCTCGAAGAAGTTCAACGAGAATTTCCCGGGCTCCTCGAGAAAGGAGGAGGCCTGGCTCAAGAAGGTCGCCGTGGTGGGAAGCTCCCTTCCGCAGATGCCGCCGAAGATTACCAAGTCGATCTTCGAGGCCGTGAGCGAAGCGCTCTTTCGCGAGCTCAAGCTCGAGGTCGAATACGTCAACTCCCGCGGCAAGCATGTCAAGAGCATCGTCACGCCGCTCGGCCTCGTGCAGCAGGACGTCCGCCTCTATCTTGTCTGCACGTTCGAAAACTACGACAACGTGCGCCATCTCGCGCTTCACCGACTCTCCAGGGCGAGGGTTACCGAATTCGTCGCGGAGCGCCCGAAGGACTTCTCGCTTGACGCCTACGTCGACTCCCGCCACTTCAACTATTCCGACGGCACGGGCGGCAACGTCGAGCTCTCCTTCCGCTTCACCAATGCCGTGACGGCCCTCAACCTGCAGGAGACGCCCTTCAACCGCACGCAGAAGATTGAAGAGCTTCCCGACGGGAGCTTCCGCCTGACCGTCATCCTTCCCGAATCACGCCTGATCGACGGGTGGCTCGCCGTCTGGAGCGGCCCCGCAGGCATTTCCGAACTCACCCGCACGCCGATCGAAGCACCGAAGGCCTGAGCATGCGGAAAAGATCGCTCCTCGCCGCTTTTGCCCTTGGCATTGCGGCTTCCATGCCGATCGCGGCCGCCGGGCTCTCGAAGTACTCGAAGCCCGGACGCGTATACAACGAACGCGGCGCCTATGAAGGCCGCATGGACGCCGACGGACGCATGTACGACCGATCCGGTCGATATGTCGGCCGCGAGGATGCCGACGGCCGCCGTTATGACGCCTCAGGCCGCTATCAGGGCCGCACCGACGCGAACGGCCGGCGATATGACGAAACGGGCCGCTTCACGGGCCGGCAGGATGGAAACGGACGCCTGTACGACAAGTCCGGCCGATATCTCGGACGCGAAGACCAAAACGGAAAACGATACGACGAAACGGGCCGATACCTGGGTGAAACGCGCTGAACATCCGCCCCGGTTTTGTTGCCTAAAAATTACGCACCCGCAAAATGCGCTATTCAAAGGGAGAATAGCGAGAATCAGCCATTGACACCGGTCAATAAGAATCATTCTCTTTTCACATTTACGACTGTCAGCCTGAGCCGGCCTTGTCTATTCTCGTAGGAACGCACTGCGCCTCCCTGACTTGGGAGGCCGAATTCCGACTAGAAAGGAGTGAATACAATGACCGACATTTCCCGACGCAAGCTGTTCGGCGCCGCTGCCGCCACCGGCCTTGCCGCCGCCGTTCCCGCTCATGCCGCCCGCGTCGAAGCCCCCGCGGATCTTCTGAAGAAGGACTACCCGGCCGGCGTCAAGAGCGCCGCGCTTCGCCAGCCCGAGCCGATGCCCGCACCCGACGCGAAGCTTTCCGAGACCTTTGATCTCGGCGCCTCCACGATCAACGAAGGCGAAGTTATCAATGCAAGCCGCTGGGGTGTTGTTTATGCCCACGTCCAGGGCGGCAAGATGACGCATCTTCGTCCGTTCGAATTCGACTATGCGCCGAGTCCCAACCTCAACGGCCTCTGCCATCTTCCTTATTCTCCGTCCCGCATCCGGCAGCCGATGGTTCGCGAAGGCTGGCTCAAGAACGGACCGAAGAGCCGCAAGAACCGCGGCGAGGAAAAGTTCGTTCCCGTTTCCTGGGAAAAGGCGCTTGATCTTGTCGCCGGCGAAATGAAGCGCGTCTACAAGGACTACGGTCCGAGCGCCGTGTTCGGCCGCTCCTACGGCTGGATGAGCACGGGCCGCGTCAATGCGGCCATCAACCTGCAGCAGCGCCTGCTGAACCTCTGCGGCGGCTTCATCCAGTGCGAGAACTCCTACTCGACGGCCGCCATCAGCAAGATTCTGCCCTACGTTGTCGGCACGGGCGATCCGCGCTGCACATCCTGGGACGTCATTCTGAAGCACAGCGAACGCGTCGTCTTCTGGGGCTGCGATCCTCTTGTCACCAACGACATCGACTGGCACACGACGATTCACAATGCCGCGGGCTACATTCGTGCGCTTCGCGACAAGGGCATTTCCACCATCTCGATCAATCCGGTTCAGACCGACACGGCCGAATACCTCGGCTCCGAATGGATTGCGCCGCGTCCGGGCACGGACTGCGCCATGATGCTCGCCATGATGTACGAGCTCGAAGCGACCGGCAAGGCCGATCACGACTTCCTCGCCAAGTATTGCAGCGGCTGGAAGGAGCTGCGCGCCTACATCATGGGTGAAGAGGACGGCATCAGAAAGACGCCGGAATGGGCCGCCGAAAAGACCGGCGTTCCCGCCGACAGGATCCGAAAGCTCGCCCACGACCTTCAGGAGCATCGCACGATGCTCATGGTCGGCTGGGGCATCCAGCGCATTCAATTCGGCGAACAGCCGCACTGGATGGCCTTTGCACTCGCAAGCGTCCTCGGCCAAATCGGCCTTCCGGGCGGCGGCGTCGGCACGAACTACCAATACTCGAACGGCGGCTGCCCGATGGCCAAGGGCCCGTTCCTCGCCGGCGTTCCCGCCAAGGTAAAGCCCGCCCTTCCCTTCAATGAAAACTGGAAGGGCTCCACGACGATTCCCGTCGCCCGCTTTGTCGAATGCTTCCTGAATCCTGGCAAGACGATCGACTTCAACGGCCGCAAGGTCACCTATCCGGAAGTGAGGCTCGTCATGTGGGCGGGCGGCAATCCGTTCGCGCATCAGCCCGACACGATGAAGCTCGAGCGCGCCTGGAAGAATCCCGAAACGGTCATCGTCACCGACACCGTCTGGACCGCCACGGCTCGCCATGCCGACATCGTGCTCCCGGCCTGCACGACCTTTGAGCACAACGACATCACGAGCATCGGCACCTACACGAACGACGGCTTCGTCGCGATGAAGCAAGCCATTGCACCGCGCTTCGAATCCCGCTCCGACTACTGGATCTTCACCGAGCTCGCCAAGCGCCTCGGCGTTGAAGCCCAGTACACGGAAGGCCTCGACGAAATGGGCTGGATCCGCCGTCTCTATGAAGGCGCTCAGAAAATGGGCAAGGCCGGCAAGATCGCCATGCCCGACTTTGACGAATTCTGGAAGAAGGGCTACGTCATGTTTGACGTGGACGAAAAGGACCGCAGCTTCGTGGCCTTCGAAGCCTTCCGCAAGGACCCGAAGGCCGCCGCCCTTTCGACCGAAAGCGGCCTCATCCAGCTCTATTCGCCGAAGATCGCAGGCTACGGCTACGACGACTGCAAGGGTCATCCCTCCTTCTTCGAGCCGACCGAAGGCGTCAACAAGGCAACGAAGGCTGCCCCGCTGGCGCTCATGGCCTGCAAGAGCCGCTATCGCATGCACAGCCAGCTCGACGGCACGGTGAGCCACGACTTCGCCAACATCGAAGATCGCGAACCGCTCTGGATCCATCCGGAAGACGCCAGGGCGCGCGGCATCGGAAACGGCGACATCGTTCTTGTTTCCAACAAGCGCGGCGAAGCGCTCGCAGGCGCTTACGTAACCAAACGCGTCATGAAGGGCGTCGTCGTCCTTCACCACGGCGCATGGTTCGATCCGCAGAAGGTCAACGGCCGCCGCATCGACGTGCACGGCAACTCGAACACGCTCACGATGGACGAACCCACGTCGAAGCTAGCCTGCGGCAACATCGCCTCGACGGCCAATGTCGAAGTGTCCAAGTGGACGGGCGACCTTCCCGACGTTTCCGTCTACCATGCACCTAAAACAGTTCGATAATCCATTTTCAGCCCGCTGAAGACGGAATCGGCAAAAGCGCCGGACCTTCCGACAAGGATGATCCGGCGCTTTCATATTGAAAATCTTTTTTGAGAAATACCGCTTTTTTGAAGAAGCCTGAAATGTCAAAAGCCTCGAGTCGCAATGCTCGAGGCTTTTGTTTTCGAGCTTCATGCGGCATTCGAATCAATGGATTCGATGCGTAATCAAGCCCGATGTGAATTCAACAATTAGAAAGTCGAATTACTTGATGAGGAAATCATCGCGGGAGCCGCCCTTCTTTTCATAAGCGACAATCCAGAGCGGGGTGCGGCCGCGGCCGGACCAGGTCACGCCGTTCGGGCCGGCATACTTCGCAGCGACGGGACCGCGGGCCTTGAAGACGCGAACTCTCGTCGGAGCGTCGGCAAAGTGAAAGTCGGACGGCTGAAGGCCGAAAAGGTCGATAAGGCCCTGAGCTTCAGCAACGGCTTCCTTGAGAGCAGCGGCACGGGCTTCCTTGAGCTCACGTTCCATAGACTGAATCTGAGCAACCTTTTCCTTGATTGACATGACTTGTCTCCTAGATGCACCGAATCGAATTCAGTGCCAGATGGAGGCTTCCGTAGAAGCCTTAATGAATGAATTTGAAATCAGTATAAATAAATTTTGATTGCTTTGCAAAATCCAATTAAATTGAAAGCCAAATTGATTTGCCAATAAATTCAATCACGAAAACAATTCAATAGCCAAAAGAAACCATAGTGAAAGCAAAATTGTCTCACAAAGACGACAGACGACCATTCTGCCCTGCGTCCGCCAATCCTTCAAAAAAGCCTTCAAATCAATGGGTTGCCAAAAGAATTCGAGCAAATTGAAATCTGCAAACAGCAAAAACCCCGGCTTCCTTCGAAACCGGGGTTTTTGTAATGGTGAGCCTG
>JAXZEJ010000058.1:0-2218 GCA_037424205.1 bacterium
TGGTGTACATCACGTGATGGCGTTCGTGGCATCCGTGCCCGTAGACGTAGACGGATGCGAGCGGATGGCCGAGGTCGATGGGACCGAGCCATATCACGCGCCCGTTCGTCATGGGCCGTTCGGTGAACTCGACGCGGATCGCGTCCTTTCGGCAGAGCCCCTGGAAGACCAGAGGCGCAGCCGCTTCGACGACGAAGCCCGAGGCCTCCGTGCGGAGAATCTCGAGCGCCGACTCGACGGCACGGCCGGCAAGACGCCCGCGCTTCTGCACGGGCGACTCGACGTCTTCAATGATCACTCTGCGCATGGCTCGCCTCCCTCGAGGAAGTTGAACGCAATGCGCGGGATGATCACAATGCGGATATCTGTCCGCAGAAAGTCACGGCATGATTTCATGACGGTCGTCTCCATAAAAAAAATGGGGACGTCCGCCCCCGAGGGGATGAATCGTCCCCTTGGGATCAAATGAAAAGTCCTACCGACGCCAGTCAGTCGGACATGCTCGCCTTGGCGGCGCCTTCGGCAACTTCGAGAATCCGCCTTGCCCTCGACACCCTCATTTCATGAATGAGGTTGCCGAGCGCCGTGACCGCCATCGTCTCGGCCGCCTCTCGGGCGGTGGAGTCAAGGGCCTCGGTGAGGGAGGTTCTCACGATGCGCCGAAGCACATCGTCTGCGGGCGCCATGGGCATCCGGGCGGCGTCGAGCATCATGTCCCGCATTCTCGAGAGAACGCGGTGGCTCACCGGGACGGCATGCGACTCGAAGCCGATGGCCTGAGCCGATGAAGCCGCCCTGCTGTCGGCCCCGAGGCGCGCAAGCGCGTTGCAGAGCCTCCTGAGGATGCCGGCGTCGAATCCGTCGAGCATGTCGGGCGAGGCCGTCTTCAGAAGAAGATCGGACTCCTCGGGTTCGCCGAGTCCCTCCATGCGCATGTGCCAGAACCTGTCGATGACCGACCGGTCCTGGATCTGACGGCCGAAGAACCCCTCGTCGATCTCGCTCGAATGGCCGCGCGTGTTGTCGGTGACGATCACGCGGGTCATGGGATGCGGGAAGACGAGTTCGCCGGTTGCGCCGTTGTCGAGCGGGAGCCCCTCGAGAATGTCGTTGCAGCTGACCCACATGTCCGCGGGGGCTGCGCTGAATTCGTTGATGAGGAGCACCCAGCCGTGCTTCCAGGCCATAAGTGCGGGCCCGTCGATCCAGCAGGTTTCACCGCCCTTGAGAGCCCAGTGGCCGATCAGTTCGCGACGGTCCATTCGTGAACGGGCCGTGACGCTCACCACGGGCATGCCGAGGCGGGCGCAGAACTGCATCGCGGTGCTGGTCTTGCCGGAGCCCGACGGACCCGATACGTAGATCGGTTCGCGGCGGGCAAGCGTCCACCAGGTCGCGAGCGTGCGATAGTGCGCGTCGTTGAACCAGTGGCCGGCATTGAGGACGGGAATGCGGGTGCGGGCGAAAGCAGGAAGCGTTTCGACTTGATAGCCCAGGCAGTCGCGCTCTCCGGCGAGATGTTCGCCGAAGACGGAGGCCGGGACCGTGCGGGTTGCGGGTTGATGCTGATGGGAGAGGTTTTCGAGTGTCATGAGAGTTTCCTTTCAAAAAAAAGAAAACGAGGACACCCGACCCCAACAACCCCGCATGTGCAGGGCCCCGAGGGCAAGCGCCCTCGTGGGGTTGATGATGATGCGCGTCCATTCCAATGAATGAAACGGCGGTTTTGTGCATGCGGGACCGGAGTCTGCAGAAGCACCGTGCAGCTGTTAAGCAGCATAATCATGCGCTCTTCGGGTGCCTTTTGTCAAAGCGCTTTGGACGCGTCCCGATGCGCGGCGATGCTTGAGAGTTGCGGCACAGTCGTTTGCAATTACCAAAAAGCGTTGCACCACCGCAACGCGCAGCGCGCGTTTTCCTCCCCATTTCACGCTACGGCAATCTGCATAGATAGACGCTTATAGGCAATATGCGCATTGAAATCTCACTCCCGCACCGCCGGCATGTATGGATCTTAACTGTCTGGTATATAAGGAGAATGTTTCTCATTGTCATTTGTCGACAATTCTCGGCCGTGTTCGGACCTGCATTTGTAACAGCGTCTGCAAAAGCCTCAAGAGGATTTGCAGTTGAGAATGGTTCGCAATAGATTGTTTCAGTCCTTAACCTGCATTTTGCACGAAATCGGATAGGGGTGAGGACTTTATATCCTCAGCCC
>JAXZEJ010000059.1:0-2432 GCA_037424205.1 bacterium
ATTCGGATCAGCACCGGCCGAAATGCTGGCTCGGGAAATGCCGCTTACCGGGACTCCGGCCGTCTTGTAGACGCCTTGTCTGTAAAGAGTTGAAACGGCCTGCAGAAAGGTGCGGCCTGTCGGTTGCGGAGCCTTTTGCCGTTGGATATACTCAGCGCCTTTTCGGCATCCGCATATGCCGAATGTTGTTGTGTGAAATCGCCTAATGGGCAGAACTTTGAGGAGATATGAATGAGCGGCATGTATGATCCCCCGCATCCGGGCAAGATTCTGGCGGAAACGCTGGAGCATCTGGGTCTCAATGCCAGGCAGTTTGCCAAGCACCTCGATGTGACGCCCGCCGTTGTGACCCGCGTCATGAACGCTGAAAGCCCGATTACGCCTGAGCTTGCCGTGCGCATCGCTCATGTGCTGCCCGGACCTTCCGCGCGCATGTGGCTGCGTCTTCAGTACTGCCACGACGTGTGGCAGGCCGAGCACATGCTCGCCATCTCCCGCCTTCGTCCGCTGACGCTGACCGAGGCTGAAGAAGTAGATGCTGCTCGTTCCCGCATCGCGGCTGAAGAGGCCTGCGCTGCCTGACCGTCAGGGAAGGGCGAAGAGCAGGGCGCCGGTAGAAGAGGGCGGTTGAAGCCGCCTGCCCTGCCGTCTCGAATCCGTACGGATCCTGAGATTCTTCATTCCGGCTTTAATCCGTTCCCCTTCGGGAATTGATTCGACAAAAAGAGGCACGCATTTAAAGCGTGCCTTTTTTTGTCGGCCGAGGATTCGTGGACGCAAAAGCCGTGGAATCGTGCCGACATGTAGGTGAGGATAGCAGTCGACGGAGGCAATGTGCCGGCCGAAGCATGCAGCCGCACGACGCGCCGGAGGCCAAAGGGATGCGGTCAGACGGAGGACGCAAATAAACGAGGTCTTTTGGTTGGAAGTCGAAGTCCTATGGCCGCGATCGAAGGATCTGCGCGCTTTGCGTTCGGCGAGCTTTTCCTCAAGGACTGGCGTCAGCGGGTCGTAAGTCATGCCAAGACTGAAAATGACCCGGGCCAGGCCGATGAAAGTGAGGCTGATCCGGTCGTTCATGAGGTCGAAAAGAAACGCAGCCGTAGAAGCCGTCTGCGGAGGTCTCGACCGGGTAGGACTATGCAGGCGGGTACGAGTCGTTCCAATCTCAGAAAACAGCGGCCCGCGTCAGCTGATCCCGCAGCGAGGAAGGGCGAAGAAAAAAAGTTTGGGACTTGACGGATTCCGTCGGCGGCCTCAGTTTTGGATTTTTCGGGTGCCGGTGTGCAGGAAGCGACGAAGCCGGAACAGGAACGAAAAACAGTGTTTTTTCTTGTTTTCGCAATATTCAACATAACTACTATTATGTTGAGTAATCTTTGAGCCCGGAAACCGACTTTTTCAGCTGTTTGTCGTGCCTTTCATTTTACCGCGGCCCGGCGCATTTCCCGGTCGTCTTCGCACAAATGACCGCCGGATGCCCGCTTCGGCCCCGGCGTTTGCCAAAAACGGCAAATTTGCGGTTTTTCGATCGGTGGTTGTTCCCGCCTATGATGTCTTCGTCTGGCAAACAAAGCCGTCACCTAAAGAATAAAAGGAATGCCCATGTCCCTCATCGACGATTTCAAGAAGGAATTTCGCTGGTCTGCTTCCGGCCGCACGACGTGCAGAAATTTCTGGATCTACCAGCTCGGCGTCTTCGCATTGGCGATGGTCGGCATTGTCGGCGCCGTTCTTATCGGGAATGCCTTCGGTTCTGAAGAACTGGCCATAGGCCTCGCCTGCATCGTTGGAGTCGGCTACCTCATTCTGAACATTGTCGGCATTTTCGTCACGATTCGTCGCTTGCACGACATGGGCTACTCCGGCTGGTGGTACCTTGCCGTGATGCTTGCCTACGGCTTTGCTTCCGCTCTTGAAAATCTTTCGCCGGGTGCTTCGCTGGTGGTGATTGTGATTACCCTCGTCTGCTTGAGCCAGAAGTCTCAGCCCGGACTTAATAAATACGACGTGACCGAATAACGGTCCCTTTGAAACAGTTGTTGTAGTGAGAAGCATGCCGCCGTTTCCGTTTCTTGAAGGCGACGGATTCGGCGGCATTGCTTTGCCTCTTCGAGGCACCCTGCTCCGACCGGTTGTTGTAGTGAGAAGCGTGCCGCCGATTCCGTATCTTGAAGGCTGCGGTTTCGGCGGCATTGCTTTCCCTGAGGTTTCAAGCTGACGCTGCATGCACCTTCCGAGCTATGATGAGCATAAGCAAATTCAACCTGCCCTTCCCCGTTTTCCATTTTCTGCGAGGATCTTCCATGGCACGCAACGGCATTCCCGGCATTTCTTTCTCCCTGAAGCGCGCTCTTGGCCTCACGGCGTTGCGGCAGAAGGCCGCCAGGGCCCTCAAGGTGCCAACGACCAGAAGCGGTCTTGAGCGAATG
>JAXZEJ010000060.1:0-4119 GCA_037424205.1 bacterium
CCGATTCTGACATTCGGCCGGCCCCGACGGAGCCGGCGTTCCTCGCACGAGATTACACAAGGAAGTAGAGAATGCGGAGGGTGACCGCAGCGGCCGGAACCGTGCGCTTGATGACTTCGATCGGGGACACGCCTGCGATGCCGGCCAGAAGGATCAGGCCGCCCGCGAGCGGGGAGGACATGCGGCCGAGGCCGGCGGAGATCATGGCGAGGTAGCCCAGGCCGTCGATCTTGAGGCCGAATTCGGCGGCGTGCGGGGTCACGGCTTCGTTGAAGGCGAACGCAGCGGCGTCGCCGGAGCCCGTGAGGACGCCGAAGATGTACGGACCGACGGAGCCGCCGATCTTGGCGACTTCATTGGCGTGCGTCAGGTAGTTCACGAAGAGGTCGATGACGCCCGTGGCGCGAAGGCCGGAGGCGAACACGCCGGCGGCAATGATGATGCCGAGGATGCTGCCGTAGCCCTTGCCCATGCCGTCGAAGAACTTGGAGATCGTCTTCTGCGGGTCGGCGCGGCTCACGAGCATGGCGTACATCATGCCGATGAGCATGGCGGTGGCCACGGAGATCTTGACGGACGGAACGTAGAAGGAGAAGCCCAGAAGGAGAGCCACCGGAACGAGCGGAGCGATGGCGCGAAGGATGCTGACCTTTTCGTCCTCATGCTCCTCTTCGGCCTTGGCTTCTTCAAAGCCGCCCTTCTTGTAGTCGCCGTAGACGATGCAGACAACCGTCATGAGAACGACGAGACAGGCGCAGACGACAAGCGTGATGTTGGCGTAGCCGCCCACGAATTCCATCACTTCCATGCCGGCGAGCTTGGCGATGAACGGGTTGTGGGCAACGCCCGGGTTGAAGTAGCCGGCCATCACGCAGGAGGCGACGGTTGCGGCGGCCATGGCCGGACGGAAGCCGGCGCGAACGAGCAGCGGAATCAGCGTCGGGCCGACGGCGGCGGACATGCCGGCCATCGACGGAATGGCGGTGGCGACGACGAAGCCCACGAGAATGCAGGCCGGCAGCAGGAAGATGCCGAGCTTGCCGAGCGGCTTCGTGAGAAGGCGGACGAGGTGGCGGTCGCAGCCCGTGAGGGAGATGACGCCCGCAAAGCCGAGCGCCGAGCAGATTGCGATGATGAGCGAGCCGTTCGTCATCGACTTGTCGAACTGCTTGAAGGCCGCCATCGGATCCATGGCGATGAGGGTCATCACCAGACCGGCGGTCAGAAGCACGAGTCGGGTTTCATAGCGCTTGATGAGCGCATAGACGGTGGCGCACACGACGAGAAGCGCCAGACCAATGGTAATGTTCATGGGGGGAAGTCTCCTGCCGAATCGGGCCCCGCAGGCGCAAAACGGCACTGGATTTATCGGAAAAGGCAGACGGCGAGCCTCGAGCTTTCGCTCAAAAAGGGAAAAATCGGCTCTGCCGCACAAGACTGCGGCCGCCCGTCATCTTAATGGGCGCAAAGTTTATCAAATGTTTCAGCGTTTCGAATCAGGGGAAACGACGACTTTTGCCGCTTTTGCAGCAGGCTTCTTCTTACCAGCCGCCTTGGTTCAACAATCGCCGGACGGCCGATCCGTTTCAGAGCGTTTTTTCATCGGGTACAATGCCCTTCCTCTTATCAACGCTCATGATTCAATGAACACCGAAATGTCCGCCACGATTGTTCCGCCGCTTGCCGTCGCCCCGATGGAGGGCCTGACCGGATTCGTCTTCCGGCAGGTCTTCTCGCGCCACTTCACGGGCGCCGACGACTGGTTCATTCCGTTCGTGACGCCGACCGCGCTCCCGCAGTTCACCGACCGCCAGATGCGCGAGCTTGCGCCCGAGGTCAATGCGGGCATTCATGCGGTTCCCCAGCTTCTCACGCGCCGCACGCCGGACTTTCTCTGGTCCGCCAGGGCGCTCGCCGACATGGGCTATGACGAAGTAAACCTCAACTTCGGCTGTCCCGCCGGGACGGTCGTCGCCAAGGGCAAGGGCTCCGGCTTTCTGCGCGAGCCCGAAGCGATGATCCGCTTTCTCGATGAGATCTTCAGCGCCGACCTTCCGATCGCCATTTCCGTGAAGACCCGCATAGGCTGGGCCTCCGAAGACGAGTTCGACCGTCTCGTCGACGTCTACAACCGCTTCCCGATGAAGCGCCTCACGGTGCATCCGCGCCTCAAGGGCGACCACTACAAGGGGTCCGTGCGCCTGCACGTCCTCGACCGCCTCTATCCCAGCCTCAAGATGAAGGTGGGCTACAACGGCGACGTCGTGACGCCCGCCGACGCGGTCGCGATGACCGAGCGCTATCCCGGCATCGACCAGATGATGATCGGCCGCGCCCTCATGGCCGACCCGGCGCTCCTGCGCAAGATCCGCGGCGGCGAACCCGCAACGGAAGCCGAGCTTGACGACTTCCGCCGCGACCTCTTCGAAAGCTACACGTCCGCCTTCGGCAGCCTCAAGAACGCCATGATGCGCATGAAGGAATACTGGTTCTATCAGCTCGCGCTCTATGACGACAGCGAACGCGCCGCCAAGAACATCTTCAAGTCGAAGACCCCCGAGGACTTCGCCGCCGCCGTGCGCAATCTCGTCGACACGTGTCCCCTTCGCCGGGACGCACGCGAATCCTGGTACAAGCCGCTTTGACGTCTGAAGCTCAGGATGCGCGAAAGCCCGGTCCGCCTTTGACGGCGCGGCCGGGCTTTTCAGCATTTGCGGGAAGCTTCTCTTACTTCATGGAAACCGGAAGCACGAGGCTCTTCACGTCGACGGGCTTCGTCATGAGGCCGTTTTCAAGAAGGAACTTCTGGTCGGCCTCGAGGCCCTTGATGTCGGCATCCGTCACGACGCCGTAGTAGTGGGACCAGTTGGCGAGCTTTTCAGCGTCGGCAAGCGAGATGCCGTGTTCCTTGGCGCCGATGGCAACGGCTTCCTGCCAGTTGGCCTTGATCCATTCGTCGGCTTCGCGCTCAACGCGCACGACGGTGGCCAGCGCTTCGGGATGCTTTTCGGCAAACTGCCTGGAGGTCGTCATGACGAGATTGACGTCGACGAGGCCCCTGGCGGTCGTCACGACCTTGCAGCCCGCTTCCTCGGCCTTGATGATGCCGCTGGCGGCAAGCAGAGCCGCATCCACGCGGCCGCTCATGACGGCGGCCATGGCGCCCGGAATGTCCATGGAGAGGAATTCGACGTCATCGGCCTTCATGCCTTCCTTCACAAGGGCGGCGATGAGGAGCTGATGGAGAACGGTGCCGCGGGGGCCCGCGACCTTCTTGCCCTTGAGATCCTTGACGGAGAACGCGGCGCCGGGCTTGCCGACGATGGCGAACGTATCCGTCGGGCGGGAAACGCCGGAGGCGACGTAGATCGGATTGCCCGAGCCGTTGGCCATGAGGAGCGAAGCCGTGTTCATCACGGCCGAAACGTCAACCGCGCCCGATGCCATGGCCTGAGCCTGATGGGCGCCCGAGTTGATCGACTTCCACTCGACCTTCACGCCGTCCTTCTCGAACGCCTTTTCCAGCATTCCGCGGTCCTTCATGACCATGTTCTGAAGGTTGAAGGGCGACTTCACATAGACGATCGTCACCTTTTCGGGCATGTCGGCGAAGGCGCCGGCGGCGAACGCGCCGCAGACGGCGGCAAGAAGCTTCTTGATCATTTCACGTTTCCTTTAGAGTTATTGCGGCCGTGCGTAAAAAAGCCGCGGAGGATTTCTTCAGAAAGTGCGCCGAGTCCCGGCGTCGCAAGACTCCTGGGATAAGGTGCGGGATTGTCGTACGAATGCGCGATTACGCCGTCCTCAAGCCTGCAGATGCGGCTCGAAAGAAGCACGGCCTCGGTCACGTCGTGCGTCACCAGCACGGTCGTGACGGGGCGCGCCGCATGAATGCGCACGAATTCGTCGTAGAGCTGCCGGCGCGTCAGTGCGTCGAGCGAGCTGAAGGCTTCATCCAAAAGGAGAAGTTCGGGTGATCCGGCCAGCGCCCGGGCGAGCCCCACGCGCTGGCTCATGCCGCCCGAGAGCGCCGCGGGCATCGCGTCGGCCGCCTGCGTGAGACCCGTGAGCGCGAGAACCTCATCGACCTTTTCCCGCCTTTGAGCGGACGGCAGGTCC
>JAXZEJ010000061.1:0-6805 GCA_037424205.1 bacterium
GCGCGAACTATGACATCTGGCTCCACACCTATGTCGACGGCAAGCGCGTTGCCGCCATGGACACCGCCTTCATTGAAACCGAAGGCTACAAGGGTCCGGCCAAGCGCACGCAGAACGCCGACCTCTAAGCAGAGAGTCCCGATCACCGGTTCCCGTGGGGATTGTTGGGAACCGGTGATTGAAGTCAAAGCCTAAGTCAATGCTGAGGGCGTCTTCCCAAAAGGAGGACGCCCTCAGTGTATTTGTGCGGTCAGGATTCGTGCCGTCAGGCGCGGATGAAGGACGGAAGGTGCGTCAGTACTCGAAGCTGTAGAGCACGTCGAAGGCTTGATTGACGCCCGAGGCGGCTTCGAGGTAGAGGCGCGGCATCAGGCGGTAGCGCAGCGTGATGGTGGCGAGCGAGTCGAAGACTCCGACGCCGTACTTGAGCTGAAGCCCCGGGAGGATGTAGCCCGAGACGACGACCTGCGAGCTGTCGCCAACGCCCGTCGTGTCAACGCCGAGGTCGTGAATGCCGATTGCGTCGCCGATCTTGCCGAGAATCTGGCCCGTCTGCGAAACGCCGAGTCCGACAAGCGCCGAGGTGATCATCGAGTTGTCGTCGTTGGTGGTGTCGAGCCCCTGGCCGCGAAGCAGATAGGAGAGAGCCTGCTGCTGGGAGAGCGCGGGTTCGGAGAAGACCGTCACCTTCGGGCGGAGCGCGTTGCCCGTCACGCGGATGCCGGCCGTCACGCCGTCCTCGACGGCTTCCGGATTGCGAATGGCCTCGATGTTGAGCTGCGGACGGGCGGGCGGACCCGAGAAGATCACGCGGCCCGTTCGGACGATGAGGTCCTGTCCGTAGGCATGGAAGCGCCCGTCCTGGACATTGACCTGGCCGTTGAGGCCGAGCCCGCGCTTGACGTCCTGCGTCACCTTCAGGTCGCCTGAAAGTACGGCCTTGAGGCCGAAGGCGTCGATGAAGATCTTGTCGCCCATGTGCACGACGATGCTGCTTTCAATCGGAATCGAGGCGGTCTTCGAGACCTTGGGCTTCATGTGGCGGTCAAGGAGCACTTCGTCGGAGGAGACGCCGACGGCCGAAGCGGGAAGGTCCGCCACCGTGATCCTCGCTTCCGGCACGTCGATGCGGCCGGTGAGCGAAAGCTTGCTGGCGGTGGCTTCGAGCGACACGTCGGGCGAGACGACGGCCTTTGCATAAGGGGGGACCGTCAGAAGAATTTCATTGCCGTTTGCGTGCACGCGGGCGGTCGGATGCGCCATGTCGCGCCATTCGGCGTCGCCCTTGATGTCGAGCGTGCCCCGGCTGGTTTCAATGACCCCGCGGAGCGTCGAGCGGTCGCCGTCAAAGTCGAGCGAAACGGCGGAAGGCATCATGACAACGGGAACGGCGCCTTCGCTGACCTTGACGTCGCCGAGCGAAATGCCGCCGCGGAGCAGGGGCTTTTCAAGCGAGCCCGAGAGCACGACGTCGCCGCTCAGCATGCCCCGGACCTTTTCGCCGGAGTCGATCAGGGGGTTGAGAATCGAAAGGTCGCCGCCGTCAAAGAGAATGCGGCCGCCGAGCCTGCGGCCCCTGACCGGATCGTACACGACAACATTTGCCTTGAGAATGCCGTTGTCGCGAATCTTGACGTCAAGTTCGGCCTCGGCGCGGGTCTTGTTGGTTCCGGCCTTGAGGGCAAGCGTGTCGACGTGCACGACGAGAGGTTCGTCGGCCGTCGTCTGGGTGAGCGTCATGCCGCCCGCATCCACGAGGGCCTCAATGGCCGGCAGTTCGCCCGAGGCGAGATCCCATTTGGCCTTGGCCGAGCCGTTGACCGCGCCTGCAACCTGCGTGAGGGGCGGAAGCCAGGGCTTGAGCGAATCAAGCTTCCAGCTGCGGAGCTTGAGGGAGGCCGAGCCCTTTTGGCCCGCGCGAAGCGTGTCGTCGATGCAGACGTCGCCGGGATTGCCGACCCAGCAGTGCGGGTCGAGCACGGCTTCGGACCTGGCCGCGTTGAAGACGAGGCCGGCAGGCTTGTCCTGATGCCAGCTGCCGAGCGGCGCGGAAACGGAGCCGTTCGAGAGCGTGCCCTTCCAGACGAGGGTCTTTTGATCAAAGGAGCCGGCGAGCCTCAGCGCGGCGTCGACGGGGTCGCCCGAAAGATTGAGGGTGAGCACATGCTTTCGGTCGGTGCCCTGCAGCTTTGCGTCGATGCTGTTGAGAACGAGGTTTTCGCCGAGCGATCCGTTCGAGGCGTGCAGCGTCATCGAGCCGCCGATATCGCCCGAGGGCCTGGCGGAAATGTCGCCGCGCAGCGTCAGGGATTCAAGTTCGGCAGTGTCCCCGAGACGCAGGCCCGAGGCCGTCAGGTTGGCCTTGGCGACGGGTTCGGCCAGCGTTCCGCCGATCGTGATGAAGCCGTCGGCCCTGCCGTCAAGCCCTTCGAGATTCCTGCCGAGATCCGGTGCGTCGATCCGGATGTCGGCCTTGAGATTCTTGCCGTCGACGAGTCCCTTCGCCTTGAGAATGTTGTCGTCGAGCGAGACGGTCAGATCGGGCACGTAGACCTGCAGAGGACTCTGCGCAACGGCGGAGCCGTGAACGGAGAGCGCGGCCTTTTCGATCGTGCCGCTGAAGTCGAATTCGGGAAGCTCGACGGACCAGCCCTTTTTGTCGATGCGGCCCGACGTGCGCGTGCCGCCCGAGAGAACGGCCTTGACGGACGGCGCGAAGGCGGAGACGTCAAGATTCGCAAGATCCAGGCTCCCGTGCCAGCGAAGCGCATCCTTCCAGGTGATTTCGCCCTTGAAGAGGCCCGTGCCGCCGGCGGTTTTGGCCGTGAATTCGTCAAGATGGACGGAGGTGAGCGTGCCGCGTCCCCTGACCGCGGCTGATGCGGCGGGCGTTCCCGGAGACTTGACGTCAAGACCGCCGCGAAGCGTCCAGCTGCGGGCGTCGCCCGACATGCGGAGATTGATGCCGGAGAGCGCCGTCTGCTCGGCGGGAAGCGAGCCCGAGAGCGGAAGCTTGAGGCCTGGCGAGACGAGCGTGATCGAGAAGGGAAGTCCCGCCGTGCCCGGATCCGCTGCAATAAGGAACTTCGCGGGAACGGGGCCTTCGGCAATGGCGGCAAGCGAAACCTTGCCCTTGACTTCGCCCACGAGCGCGGCTTCGGCCTTTTCGCCGACAAGCGGTGCGACGCCGAGGCGCGCATCGGCTCGAAGGTCGAGCGGCCACTTGCCGGAGAGCTCGGCACGGCCCGTCAGAGAGCCTTTGACTTCGGGCATGCGAAGGTCAAGACGGCGGATTTCGACGTCGCTCTCCTTCATGGAGGCGTCGAGCCTGATTTCGTCGATGATGACGGGCGATGCGCCTGCGAGCTTCAGATCGGTTGCTTCAAAGCCGGAAATGTCAAGGTTGAAGGGCAGGCGAACGTCCGGGAGTTCCGCAATGACGGGCTTCGCAAAGAAGGCGTCAAGCCTGCGGTTGAGTTCGGTTGCGTCAAACTTGATCAAGGCTTCGCCGGGCTTTCGGGCCTCGAACCTGGCCTTGAGTTCGGCGGCGCGTCGTTCGGCTTCCTGCCGGGCTTCGGCCTCAAGCTGCGCGACCGTCTTTTCGGATCCCGGAAGGGCGACCGCGAGCGAACGGATGCGCATCGGCTTGATGGAAAGCGTGTCTCCAACCCACGAGGCGGCCGTGTCGAACCAGCCGAGCGTCACCCTGGTGCCGTCGGCAACAAAGTCGAGGCTCGTGATTTCAGCGTTTTCAAGCGAAACGGGCACGGGCATTGCGAAGCTGCCGGTGTTGTCCGAAGGGGCGGAGGGCTCGGAAGGCGGAAGGGCGGCCGAGTCAAGGATGCCGTGCGGATGCTGAATGTCGAGCCTGGTGACGGCGATGCGGTGCTCGGAGAGGAGCGCATGGCGGTCAATCTTGAGCGTTATGCGATCAGCGCCCGCGGCGAGGCCCGGCATTTCGTAGGTGAGACCGGTGATGGCGAGATCAAAGAACCCGCCGTCGATCGATTCGGCCTTGAGGCCGGGCACCATGGGGAGCACGGTGCGGAGAAGAGCCTGCTGGCCCGGCGTCGTGGCGACGAGCCAGGCAAGGCCCGTGGTCGCGACGAGCAGAACGCCGCCCGTGCTCAGGAGAATTTTGGCCGAACGCTTCATAGTTCCGCTCCGAGACCGATGTAGAACTGAAGGCCGTCGTCGTCATCGGCGGACGGCCGGATGGGCTTCGCGATGTCGAGCTTGACGGGCCCCACGGGCGAATTCCAGCGGATGCCCGCGCCTGCGCCCTTTTTCCAGGTGAAGTTGGCAAAGCTGTCGCCCGCGTCGCCGATGTCGAAGAAGACGGCGGTCCACCACTTGCCGGTGACGTTGTACTGATATTCGATGCTTGCGGTCGCCATGGCCGAGGCGCCGGTGAGGCGGCCCTCGGAATCCTTGGGCGAGATCGACTTGTACTTGTAGCCGCGAACGGAGCGGTCGCCGCCGGCGAAGAAGCGCAGGTCGGGCGGCACCTGATCGAAGCTGCTCGTCTTGATCTTGCCTGCATTGGCGCGGGCTACGAAGCGGTGGCCGCGAATGGGCGTGCGGATGATCGTGCCCTGAGCCTGCAGGATGATGAAGTCGACGTCGCTGCCGAGATAGTGCGTGCCGGTGTCGATGCTGTAGCGCTGGGTGTCGCCCCAGAAGGGCATCATGCCGCCCCTGGAGCGGGTGCGCGAGAAGCTGATGCCCGGATAGACGAGCATCGTGTCGTTGGAGACGCCGCTCTGCGTGAAGGAGTCGTACATGATGTGCGCGCCGATCGAGCGCTGCCAGCCGGTGGCGAATTCCCAGTTGCGGGAGATCGCGACGGTCACGTTGTTGGAATCCGTGTCGTTGACGGACTCATGCTTGAGGGCGTTCTGAGCGAGCCAGTATTCCTCGGCGGGGTTGTCGGCGACGGGAACGCGGTAGCTGAAGTTGAGAACCTGCTCGTCGGATGAAATCTCGGTGGACGAGGAAAGGCTGTGGCCGCGGCTGTTGATCCAGGGCTTGTTCCAGCCGAACTTGGCGTGCGGGCCGGTGTCGGTTGCATAGCCGAGGCCGACCTCGAAGACGTTGGCGGCGCGCGGCGTCATTTCGCAGGTCATGGGTAGCTCGGTCGAGCCGGCATCACGGGCGCTCTGAAAATCGGGTGCGACGACGGCGGACTTGAACCAGCCCGTTGAGGCGAGCTTTTGGTTGAAGTCGCCAAGCGTGTCCGCGTTGTAGTATTCGCCCGTCTTGAACGGGATCATGTTCCGAAGGATGTCCTCGTCGATCTGCGAGCCCTTGAAGGAGACGTCGCCGAAGCGCCAGCGTTCGCCCGTTTCATAGTCGATCGACCAGACGGCCTTGTTGAGGGGAATCGAGACGCCGAGCTCGCTCTTGACGAATTCCGCATCGAAGTAGCCGAGATGCATCGAGATGTTCGAGAGATTGTTCTTGAAGCTCTCGTAGTCGGCGTGGTTGAGAACGCTGCCCGTCTTGGGAAGCTTGTATTTCTGAAGAAGCCGGAAGTAGCGCTCGCCGGCGCCGGGACCTGTGACGCGGACGTCGACGTTCGAAATGAGGACGGGTTTGCCGGGGACGACCGAGACCTCGAGCGTGCGCTTGTTCTTCACCGTCATGGAGACGGCGGGCTGGTAGTAGCCGAGAGCGCGAAGCGAGAGGCGCACGGCCTTTTCAACATTCATGCGCGAGGCGGGCGAGTCCGTGTAGCCCGACTTGTCGAGCGGCTCGACCCAGGCTTCGGCATTGGCTTTGAGGTCGCCTTCGAGCCCCTTGATGTCGATCGAGAGCTTGTCCGACGCGAATGCAGAGGCAGAGCAGACTGAAAACGCAAGAAGGGCTGTCAATGAACGGCGCAAGGTTGAAATCCTTCGGTGTTGAAAACGCATGCCGGACAAAGTATCCGGTCAACCTTTGAGTGTAGCGGAAATGGACGCGGCGCAAGGAATCGGTTGCAAGCAAAAACGAATTGCGTGAAGTTGCAATCGTTGTGTTTGCGAGGCAAGGAATTCCGTGAAGCGTCAGAGAAGGACGGCTTTGACGTCGGCGGGCGTGGCGCGGCCGATGACGGGGGAAAGCGTGCCGGTGAGAACCGTCAGGCGCAGATCGGTATGAGACGAGTGGTCGGCGCGAAGGCGGCGGCCTTCGGGGTTGAAGACCGCGGGACGGCCTTCGGCGTCAAGGCCGAGACGGAAGCCGGGGTTGCCGCGGTTGAGCTTCACTTCGGATTCCTTCATGCCCCAGGCGCGAAAGAACGGCTCGGCGCTGCCGCTGGCGAAGCATTCGGCGGCTACGGCGTCCGCGGCTTCGCCGAAGCTCATGCGGCACATCCCTTCGATGCTGCGAACGGGACGAAGCGTTTCGAGGTCGAGCCCCATGACGGGATCGGACTCGCAGGCGATGCCGAGCGCAACGCTCGTGCCGGTGTGGGCAATGCAGAGCGCAATGCGGCGGCCGTCCTTGAGAAGGTAGGGAGCATAGGGCGGCTCTTCAACCAGATCCGCACCGAGAATGCGGGCGGCGGCGCCGGCAAGAATTCGGCCCCAGCGGGTCTGGCGGCGGCGAACGGGGTGCTTGAAGAGCGAAATGCGGGCTCGGGTGGCGTCCGGCAGCTTCAGCGCAAGGGAGTCTTCGAGAGCTTCGGACGCGGAGCCGAAGTCGAGCAGAAGCACGGCGGGATTCTGAGTGTTGCTGAGTTGCTCGAGAAGAGACATGGCTGAGTGGACGTATGAGGAATGCAGATCGTAATCGCCCGGACGGGATCGTCCGGGCGGAAACA
>JAXZEJ010000062.1:0-5240 GCA_037424205.1 bacterium
CGTTTCTACGCCCCGTCGTTGTGCCGAAAGCCAGCACGCGCTTCCATTCCTGTTGCAGGTCCTGACCAATGCGAGGGATCGCGCCCGGATGATGTTTCGCCACCCAGTAGGCAACGGTCTCGCCGTATGTCCCGACCTCGATGCCGCCGAGGACATTAGCTGTCGTCGGAGGGTTCAGCGGATCGCACACGCGGTCGGCTTCGATGAGGCCGATTCGCAAGTCGTAGGCGCAGCCCTTGCGCGGGATGATCGGCATCGTCACAAAGACGTCGCCACTCATCAACGCAGAAAGGAGCACCAAAGACTGAAGCTGAAAGAACGTCTGCCGTCTTTCCGCATCGCAGTTCACGCTTTCAGACCACAGCCGCCATTCACGTTCGGTGTTTTCTTCCCACTCTTTCGCCTGCTCCTCGGTAAGGCCTAGGAACTTCGCATCGATCTGGGCATTCAGCGCAAGCCCGGACCCAACGACGTTCGTTCGAACGGTCTTGAGCGCGCCAGTTGCAAGAGGCGAACCCATATAGAGGTCGCGCGAGCGATTGCGAAGCGTCTCCAAGTTGTCAACGATGTCCGCGTCCGCGTCGCTCCCGCCGGATAGCCATCCCATAAGGGACTTCTTGGCGTATGAGCCACCGTGCCGCGAATATCCGCTGTTGAGAATTTCGAGCTTTCGGCGGGCTTCATAACGCTTCAACGCGCGCTCAGGACTGATCGCCCTGATTGCTTTGTCAAGCAGATTCATTTGCAAGCCTCCTTACAGGTCGCGAGGGACGGCACGCATTACACGTGCCCCCTTACGGCCGTTTTCGAGCTTGTCGATCTCGTTGCGCCAGTATTTGATGCGAGCTGCAATGTCTGAGAGCGAAGCTCTCGTCAAGCTACGCGTTCCGATTTTGTAAGACTGGCCAGAGGCGACCGCGCGTTCGGCATCGAGCCACATCTTCAGATTCGCGCGGGCCTCGTCTATGGTGATCCAAGACATTTCGATGCCTCCTTTGTTTGTGATTACTTGCAGTCGTTGAACGTCACGCCGTCTTCACGAACCGCGTCCTCTCCCGTCAAGTCCTGCCATCGCTTGATGATGACGTCGCAGTAACGTGGATCGAGCTCCATCGCCCGAGCCTTACGACCTGTGTTCTCGCAAGCAATGACGGTCGTGCCAGAGCCGGCAAAGCTGTCGAGAACGACGTCGCCCTTCTTTGTGGAATTGCCGATCTGATACTCAAACAAATCAACCGGCTTCATCGTCGGGTGATCCCCGTTCCTCAACGGCTTATCGAAGTCGAGAACCGTCGTTTGTTTACGGTCCGAGTACCAGGCATGCCCCGCGCCTTCCTTCCAGCCGTACAAGCACGGCTCATGCTTCCACTGGTAGTCAGAACGACCAAGAACAAGAGAGTTTTTGTTCCACACAAGGCACTGGCGCACCTTCCACGCGTTGTCTCGGCACGCGCCTCGGAAGTTGTAGCCTTCAGCGTCCGCGTGCCAGATGTAGAAAGACGCTCCTGGCTTCATGGCAAAATCAGCAGTAGAGAAGGCATCAATCAAGAACTTTCGGAAGTTCTCGTCCGACATGTTGTCGTTCTGAATCGTCAGCTTGTCTTTCGTCGCGCCTTCGTAGGCCACGTTGTAAGGCGGGTCGGTCAAATACAGATCGACGCTGCCTTCTTCGCACAAGCGAACAAGATCATCGATGCGTGTTGAATCTCCGCACAACAGCTGATGGTCCCCAAGGAGCCAAAGTTCGCCAGGCTTGACAACCGGGTCTTCTGACGGTTCCGCGATTTCCTCAGCGTCTTTCCCGTGCTCCTCGTCGTCATCAATCGAGCCGGTCCCATCAAGCAGAAGGTCGAGCTCTTCGTCAGAGAAGCCCATGACATCGAGGTTGAAGTCAAGTTCCTGAAGTTCACCGAGCTCGATGCGGAGAAGCTCCTCATCCCATCCGGCGTTCAGTGCCAACTGATTGTCGGCAATGCGCAGCGCTTTCTTCTGCGCAGCTGTGAGCCCCTTCAGGCGAATCGCCGGCACTTCCTTCATGCCGATCGACTTCGCGGCCATTGTTCGACCGTGGCCTGCAATGAGCTCGTTGTTTTCGTCGATCAAAACGGGATTTGTGAACCCAAACTCTTTGATCGATTCTGCGACTTGCTGTACCTGCTCGTCGCTGTGCGTTCGAGCATTTCGCTCGTACGCCTTCAGATTGTCAACGCTAACGTATTCGATCTGCGTTTTCTCTTGTCGCACTAGACTTGCAACTCCTTACACGGTTATTCCCTTCGACAGCGTCCCTCGCGGCTTGCGGGGAGCGGTCTGCTGTCTGAGTGCCCCGCCGTTCTGGTAGAAGTCGGCAAGGAACTCGAAGTTCGGGTTCAGCAATTCGAGTGCGGCAGTCGCGTAGACCGCGCAGTCAAGGGCCTCGTTGCGTTCGCGGATTTTCTTCCACGCCATTTTCACGACGCCTTTTTCAAAGTGTTTTTCAAGCACCTCAGCGGTCAACTGCTTGAAGAAGTTTTCATAAAAGCCCCTGTCCTCCTGCGCCGCATAGTGCGCGAAGTTCGGACCAGGTTCCTGCACGGAAAGCCTGTTCATGACGAGCGACTTTCCGCTGTCAACACCGAGCGTGAAGAGCGTTGCCTTCATCGCGTTGCTCTTCGTCGGCGTGTTGATGAACGGGACACCGATGCCGCCTCGCCCCTTGATCGCGAAAACGCGCATTCGTTCTCGGGCTTTCGTGTACTGGTAGACGTTCGTTGTGTAGGTCCCGTCACCAGAGTCAACGCAGGCGCAAGCGACCGAAACATGGACGCCGTTTTGCATCGAATACTGCCGCTGCAGGATTGCATCAAGCTGCTGCCATGTTCGCGGATCGTCCGGGCGGCCATAAAGCACTCGATGTTCAATGCCCCAACACTCCCGCCCGACGCCCCATCCATAGACCGTGCATTCGAGACGGTCGTGCTGAACGTCGATGCCAGCGGTCAGTAGCAAGACGCCTTCCGGGAGGACGCCGTTTGGCGGATAGCTTTCGCGCCGGTTGAACAGTTGCTCCCAGTTGTCGGCGTCAGGGTTGATTTCCTCCCAGGCCTCGCCGAGCTTCAAATTCACGAACTCCATGAGGCCGTGTTTGTCGCGGTTGTGGTTCACCGAAACGAACTCCTCCACCAGATCGTGCAAATTGACCCAAGGCGAATAGAGCGCGTTGACGTGATAGCCCTTGATCTTGCTTCCGGGGTTCGTTGCAATCCAACGACCGCTCTGCAGTAGCTTCGGGTCGGGCTTGTAAGCGCCTCTCGTGATGCAACCGCACTCTGGACAATGCATGCTTGCTGTCATCGGCAGCGCATTCCCTTCGTCGTCTTTCTGCCAGGTCACGTTTGCCCATTGCAGAATGTGTTCCTCACCGCAATGCGGGCACTTGACAAAGAAGCGACGTTGATCACTTCGTTCGTACCAGTCGTCAATCTTCGACGCGCCTTTGATGGTCGGCGTGCTGACAAGAATGATCTTTCGGTTTCCGAAGTTCTGAGTTCGCTGAATGGCAAGCTTCAGAGGGTCCCCTTCTTTCGTCACGCCGTAGCGGTCCACTTCGTCACAAAGCAGGACGCGAATCGGACGGGACGCAAGCCCCGCCGGCGAGTTCGCACCGACAAGGGCAAGGTAGCCACCGGGGAAGTGCTTCATGCGAATTGTCGTGCTTGACTTTTTCGCGGAACCGCGACCGTCCTTTCCTTCTTCGAGCTTGCCTTGCAAGCCTGGAGAGTTCTGGAACATGGGCTCGATGCGCTCCTTCGAGAACGCCTCGGCCATTTCAACGGTCGGCTGTAGCATAAGCTGAGGCGCGGGCTCCTGATCGGCGTAGTAGCCCATGATGTTCAGGAGCATCTCCGACTTGCCGAGCTGTGAAGAGCAACACATGACGACCATTTCTGTCCGTCGATCCGTTGCTGAATCCATTGGCTCCTGCAAATACGGCGTTCGGCTTGTACGCCACATGCCCGCTTCAGGAGACGTACCGGAAGCGACGACGCGAAACCTGTCGGCCCACTGGCTCCCAGTCAAACGAGAGATCGGGCGACAGGCTTGCGCCCACGCCTTGGACCAAATGCCCATCTCATCCCCCCTTTGCAAAGTGCGAGTCGTTGATCGTTTTCAATAGGTCGCGGAAGATGTCCTCAAGGACTTCCTCGGCTTCGCGCTGCGTTCTGTTTTCAAGCAGCGCTGAATAACGAGTCGGGGCGGAGATCGCGAAGTTGCGGAGCATTGCTGCCGCCTCTCTCGCGTCCGCCTCAACATCAGCAACCGCTACGTACTCGCCCTTGAGCTTTTTGTATTCGAGGTCTTTGATCTTTGCGGTCGCGACCTCTTTTGCGAGCCGGGCTTTGTTGAACGCTTCGTTTACGTTCAGAACAGCCGATATTTGCTTATCGTCCTCGTCATCGCCCGAGAACACGTCCGCAGTCTTTCTGGACGTGCGACGGCTCGCCTTTTTTCGTTCTTCAGACTTGACCAGAGCCTTGAAGGCTTTCAGACCTTCTTCTAACGGAATCTTTCCGTCGACAAGAGGCAGCTCGCCAGTCTTGCACTTTCCGCTAACGTATGCGGCACTTCGTCCGACTTGGCGCGCAAACTCTCGCATGCTGACGCCATCGTTCGCCATGCCAACACCTCGTTATTTGTTTTGTAATTTCATCTTTGCGCGTTCGAGCTTTTCGTTCAATACCGGCAGAGCCCGGCAAGCGTAAAGTGTTCACGGAAAGCGTAAAGTGAAATGTACATGTACACCCTTTTGAAATTTGCAACTAGACCGTTTTCGGGGCTCGTCCGACCCGCATGAGTCAAAAAGCCCCGGGAGGACCCAAGCTCTCTCCGTCGCTCATTCGACGCCCCATCACTGAGCGGGCTGAGGCTGAGGTTGAGCCTGCACAGGCGCCAGGCCCTTGTCATCAGTCACAGCATCGTAGACAGCATTGCCTGCCATCGATCCTGCGAACGATCCGGCAACAGTAGACCAGAAGCCACTGTTGGAAGATGCCGGCACCTGATTCACCGTCTGGTTGATGACGGTCGTGTTCTTCTTCACAACAGTCGTGCGCTTCGGTGCATAGCTCTTCGTAGGAGCAGGACGGGAGAACGAACGTCCACCGCTGAACCCACGACCACCTCGTGCTTCCGCTGCTGTAGAAATGAAAAAGGCGACCGCAATGGCCGCCACAATAGCTTTCTTCATAGGTAACCCAAGG
>JAXZEJ010000063.1:0-3720 GCA_037424205.1 bacterium
TCCGATCTCTCTCCAAAGAGAAGGCGCAGGAAGAGCCGAGCCTGCCCGCCACGGTCCATACCGGCACTCTTAACGATGCGGTCCACCTGATGCAGGACGGCGACATGCACCGAACCGGACGTCCGCGTCCGCCGGGAATTCCCAAGGGGCACGGTTGAGGATCCGCCTTTCCATGGGTAGAATTCGAAATCCGTTTTTCCAAACCGAATCCTTCGGAGTATTTCCTACATGAAGCGTCCCGCCTTCCTTTCCGGTTTTCTGACGATGCTCGTGGGCCTCGGCCTTACCGTTGCCGTCATGTTCGTCCTGCCGTTTCACAAGGACGCCGCCGCGCCGTGCTTTTATCTCGTGCGCATGACGGCCGTCCTCGGCTTCATGTCCGCGCTGGCCGGCGTCATGCTGCAGTTCTCCCGCGCAGGTCTCGCCGCCGGCATCCAGCTCATGAACATGCTTCTCGGCATCGTCATCACGCTCACCGCCGCCTTCGTCATCGGACCGTGCGCGCTTGAGGACGCGCGATGCGCCTCGACGACCGCGCCCGTCATCATGATCTGGGGCACCGCGATCGCCTGCTTGTCCGCATTCGACGCCCTGCGTCTGGCGAGAAAGCCCGAAAAGTAATCCGACCTTCTCTTCAGAAGCCGAAAAAAACCTCCGCCGCATAAGCCGGCGGAGGTTTTTTCTTGTTGGCGGCGGGAATGGTTCCCGATTCCGAAAATCGTCTTATACCGAACGATCGGCAAGCATTATTCGCGGCCGATGCAGAAAATAAGCCCGCCGGCTTGTCGATCGGCGGGCATTTCACACGGGCGTACGGCTCTCAGGCTGCGCTTGCCCGGGGCTTTCGCCGCACGGGCTCCTTCTCGGGCGCTTCAATCCTGCAGCATTCGAGCTCGGACCCGCGGCTCGACCATTCCATGACGCCCGACGGAATGATCTGCAGGCGGCGGCCGGAGGCTTCGAGAATGGCGGCGGCCTCATGTGCGAGGAAGCAGTAGGGGCCTCGGCAGTAGGCGGCGAGCGCAACGCCGCGCGGCAGTTCGTGCTGGCGTGCTTCAAGCGTATTGAGCGGCATGTTGACCGCGTGGGGCAGGTGCCCGGCCGCAAACTCCTCTTCGGGACGGACGTCGAGCAGAATGAGCTTGCCTTCGGAAGCGTAGTGAACGGCGTCCTCGATGCCGAGCGAGGCGCTCGGAATGCCGCTGTTGACTTCAAGCTCGTGCAGCTCCGTAATGCTCTGTTCGGCCGTTTCGCGAATCATCACGGCAAGAGCCGCTACCTTGGGGCTCGAAAGCCCGTAGCGCTGATGCCGCCCGTCGCGTGTGCAGGTGACGAGTCCGGCGCGATAGAGTACGCGCAGGTGCGCGCTGATGCTCTTGTAGTCCTCATTGAGCATTTCGGTGAGCTTTTCAACGGTCTGCGGACACTGGGAGAGGAGTTCGATGAGCTCGAGCCTGACTTCATGGCTGAAGGCCTTGCCTATCAGGCTGACTTCCTTGTACAGACGGTGCTTGGATTCGAGATTGCTCAAGAGGGGGCCTCCGATCGAGATTTGCGCGGGGCGTGCCGAAGCCTTTGCCGCTGACGTTCGTGAAATTTTGCGAATACAGTGTCATTGTAGGGCAGATTCATGCTCGAAAACGATACATTCGCGGTAATTTTCGAATGAAATCAGGCCGGCATTGGTTCGAGGGAGCGTGAGAGATGAAGGCGTGCGCCGTCTGAAGACGAAAGCGCCCGGCGCATGGGCCGGGCGTGACATGGATCGGGCGCTGAGGAGCGTCGCGGGATTACATCATCTGGATCTGGGGCCTGCCGCCCTTCATGAAGGTGATGTAGCCGCTGCGGCAGCTGGTTTCCGTGAGGTCGAACTCCCAGTCGGGGAGCACCCAGCGTTCGATGACGGCATTGACGTGGGCGCCGGGATGATGGGTGTGGCCGTGGATGACGAGCTCGACGCCGGCGGCGCGGGCGGATTCGGCGACGGCGCTCTCGATGACGTCGAAGTCGCGCGGATTCCTGGGCGCCTCGTTTTCTGCGGCGCAGGCGCGAAGCGCATCGTCGATGACGGCGGCGCGTTCGTGTGCGGGCTGGGCGAGAAGGCGCTCCTGCCAGATCGGATCGCGCATGACGGCGCGGCGCGCGAGGCGGACCTGATCGCGAACGCACCACTGGTCGCCGTAGGCGAAGAGAATCGGATTGCCGTTGACGGGAATGACGATCTGGTCGGCAATGAGTTCGGCGCCGCAGGCTTCGGCAAAGTCTGCGCCGAGAAGCGCGTCGCTTGCCCCCTGCATGATGAGGACGCGGCGGCCGGTCGAGGAGTAGAGCTTCAGTTCGGCGACGATCGGGTCGGCGTCGGACATGGCGTCGTCGCCGAGCCAGTAGTCGAAGAGGTCGCCGAGGATGACGAGCTCGGCAAAGCGCGGCGCAACATTCTTCATGAAGCGCAGGAAGGCCATGATGGTCTTGGGCTTGTTGGCCGCAATATGCACGTCGGAGATGACGACGGGATTGGTGAGCTCGGGCACGCTCTTGAGGCCGCAGAGGGCCGGGACCTTTTTGTCTGCCATGGCGAATTTTTTCCAGTCTGATAAAAGAAAAGGCGCCGGACGTTTCATCGCGGCGCCATTCGGGCACGTGCGGGCCGATCCTCTACAGTTTAGAGGATTTCAGCCTTTTCGATCACGACGTCTTCAACCGGCACATCACCGTAGAAGCCGTAGGTGGAGGTGCGCACGCGGGCGATTTCGTCGACGACGTCCTGGCCGGCCACAACCTTGCCGAAGACGGCGTAGCCCCAGCCCTGCGGGATCGGAGCGGTGTGGTTGAGGAAGTCGTTGTCAACGACGTTGATGAAGAACTGGGCCGTGGCGGAGTGCGGATCGGAGGTGCGGGCCATGGCGATGGTGTACTTGTCGTTCTTCAGACCGTTGGCGGCTTCGTTTTCGATCGGTTCGCGGGTCGGCTTCTGCTTCATGCCCTGTTCAAAGCCGCCGCCCTGGATCATGAAGCCCTTGATGACGCGATGGAAGATCGTGCCGTTGTAGAAGCCGTCACGAACGTACTGTTCAAAGTTGGCGCAGGTCTTGGGAGCATGTTCGTGATCGAGTTCGATGTCGATCACGCCCTTGTTGGTCGTAAAGCGAATCATTGTCTTACTTGGTAATCATTCAAACAAATGCTGCCCGGACGGGCAGCGGGAATGTCGTATTTTCGCACAAAGTCGGCGGATGCGAGTGCCTTGGTTTTCCGTGCTTACAGAACGCGGGCCGAAAGGATCGTGACGGGCTTGACCGGCACGTCGCTCATGCCGCCCTTGAAGCCCGTGCGGACTTCGGCGATCTGATCAACGACCTTGTGGCCGGAAACGACGCGACCGAAGACGCAGTAGCCCTGGCCGTCGCTCGCCCGGTCGGCGTTGAGGAAGCTGTTGTCGGCGACGTTGATGTAGAACTGGGCCGTGGCGGAGTGCGGGTAGGCCGTGCGGGCCATGGCGATCGTGTACTTGTCGTTCGGAAGGCCGCCGCGGGCTTCGAGCGGAATCGGCGCATGCACGGGCTTCTGCTTCATGTCGGCGGTGAAGCCGCCGCCCTGGATCATGAAGCCGCCGATCACGCGGTGGAAGATCGTGTTGGCATAGTGGCCTTCCTTCACGTAGGTCAGGAAGTTTTCGACCGTGCGCGGCGCGCGAGACGGGGTGAGCTGGACGACGATCGT
>JAXZEJ010000064.1:0-3614 GCA_037424205.1 bacterium
CGCTGCCGGAGAATAAGACAAATGGCACCAACCGCTCGCAAGCATGCTTTGATCATCGTTGATTTGCAGAAGGACTTTCTCCCGGGCGGCGCGCTGGGCGTCGCCGGCGGCGACAAGGTCGCGCCCGTCATCAACGACCTTCTGAACACCCACCCCTGGGACTGCGTCGTGATGACCCAGGACTGGCATCCCGCCGGCCACGTCTCCTTTGCCGCCAGTCATGAAGGCAGGCACGTCCTTGACGTGATCGAGCTGCCCTACGGCAAACAGATGCTCTGGCCCGCTCACTGCGTTGAAGGCACCGAAGGCGCCGACATCGAAGGGGTCGATCCTGCCAGGGCCGACATCATCCTCCGCAAGGGGCGCGATCTTGACATCGACAGCTACTCCGCCTTCTGCGCCGCAGACGGCGAAACGAAGACCGGACTCGCGGGCTATCTCCGTGAACGCGGCATCACGGACGTCTGGGTCTGCGGCCTCGCGCTTGACTACTGCGTCTCCTACACCGCCATCGACGCCTGCCGTGAAGGCTTCAAGACCCATGTCGTGACCGACGCCTCCGCGGCCATCGACGCTAACGGCAGCCTTGCCAAGGCCGAAGCCGCCTGGCGACTCGCATGCATCGACGCATGCCTCGCCGAGGAAGTTATGGAAGATTGATCGGGCTTCACCCGCACGCAAATTAAAAGCGCGCTGTTGCAGAACAGCGCGCTTTTTTTAGCATTGAAGGTGGAGAACCGAGTCCCGGAAGAGGAGTGCGGACTGTTGAGATTGCATGACGAGCGCGTATAAATCGCGTCGGGATAGTGTGTTGCAACGATGAAATGACGTCTGGGCGGCTTCACTTTTGCCGGATAAGGCGCGTTGGGCTAAATCTCGAGTTCAAATCCAGAAGAGAAAGCGTCGGTCAGCGATAGACGGCGTTGTCACAGACAACCGTTGTCGGCAAGCCACCTGCGCAAGTTGGTGTCGTCGGGATCGGTCGCACCGTAGACGGTCAGGTGCGTGCCGAGGTTCTTGCCCGGCAGGAGCTTTTCGAAGTCTTCGCGGGTGTGCATCAGACCGCCCCCTCCGTGGGTGTTGGCGGTGAGGATCTTCTTGCCGGTGAGGTCGACCGACTTGATCCAGGTCTGAAGCGGCATGGCGACGTGATGCCACCACGTTGGTGTGGCGAGCACAATGACGTCGTAGTCGGCGAGATTGACGTCGATCGGCTTGATCACGCGAATGATGCCGCGCTCGAGTTCGTCCTGGACTACTTCCGTGGCCTGGCGATACTGATCAGGATAGGGCTCGACCGTCTCGACGCGAAAGAGCGCCGCACCAGTCATCGCGCGCACGGCCTCGGCGAGACTCTTCGTGTTGCCGGACTTGGAGAAGTAGACGACGGCGATGCGGCGAATGTTGGCGGGTGGAGCGTCCGCGGCGCGTGCGCCGGTCAGGCGCGGCGCGAGGGCCGTGCAGGCGAGTGCCGCAAAGCCGAGGGCGGCGGTTTGGAAGAGACGGCGTTTTTGAATGGGACAGCGCATGATGATTCTCCGTGTGCATCTCGCCCGGTTAGGACTGACGGGCGAACGGTGATTGACATGCGTTTATGGTAGGCAAAAGGGGCTTCGAACAAGATGCCGAGAAATCTCTAAATAGTGCACGTTTCTATCATGGCCGTCAGGATCGTGCGGAAAGAGCGGAGGCCGCAATGGACTCAGCCTTCGGCCTCTGGATCATAATGAAGCCAATGACGATCTCGGGATCGCCGCGATCGGTGTTTGCCATGATGGACGCCAATTGCCGGTGTTTCCTATTCAGGCGACTAAGTAGCGACATCAAGACAGTCGGCATCTTCTCCAACATCTGCTTCAACTTCTTGAATCATCTATTTGATTGGGCCTAAAAGTCTGCTGATGACTGAAAACGGCCTGCAGTTCGTTGGGATTGCCGGTATTTCTTTAAATACCTGCCCATAAGTCATGTTTGACATTGCCTGCGTGAATGATGAAATGCGCAGCCATAACCGAAGATTCGAGCATTTGCTATGAACGGCACCATAGTAGGTAAAAGCTATGTGCTAAGCGACATTAATAGCAAACAAAGTACAACGGGTTTATACCTAATGATATGAGATGTGTATAGGGATTACCCGTTTCATGAAATTTTAGATCTGATTCAAATTCCCTGAACATCAAAACACTTTTGGTATCTTTGATGTTCATCAAATTTGCTAGGGTAAATGGCTATATCTAGCAATGTGATCTTTTTACAACTGTAACTTTTAATTTTGTCAAGGGGCTTTGGGTGAAGAGCGGGTTAACGATGATGCCTTTTTGCTACGCGCAATATTGCATTGCGTGACATGAGCGCGTTTTCTTGGTCATGCCGCGTTTATTCTGCGCAGGTCCCAAGGCAAACGCGTGTTGCTTTGGGTCACACAGGACCAACCAACAGACCAAAAGCAATTTTGGAGCTATAGACATGAACAAAGTCTTTAAGACCAAGTGGAGCGTTGCTCACCAGCAGTACGTCGTGATCGACGAACATCATTCCGTCAAGGGCAAGGCCGCCAAGAGCGCCGTTGCTCTCGCCGTTGCCGCCCTTATGCTCGGCGCAGGCGCTGCTTCCGCCGCCTACGTGGAATCGGGCTTCCCTGCTACGAGTTCCCGCGGCGTTGTTGCCGCTCAGCAGTCTTATGAAACTGCCGAATACAAGGCCGACTGGGGCCTCAAGGCTCAGAATGCCTCCACCGCCTATGCACTCGGCTACACCGGCAAGGGCGTCGCCATTGCCGTCATGGACTCCGGCGCTCTTCTTTCTCATCCGGAATTCACGACCGAGTCCCGCGGCATCCATGCCGTGAAGCACACCGCCACCTACGGCTCCTCCGGTAGCCACTATCAGTCTGATGCCAAGGGTGTCGGCGACGCATTCGGGAACGGTGAATACAAGGCCGGCACGTCTGAAACGATCGACGGCAACTTCATCGCCAAGCGCAACGACACGCACGGCACGCACGTTGCCGGTACGGTTGCGGCCAACCGCGACGGCGCCGGCATGCACGGTGTTGCCTTCAACGCCGACCTCTACGTCGGCAACTCCGGCGCCACCGACAACAACAACTACGGCCCATTCCAGGACTACAACTTCTACTACGCCGGCTGGTCCGCCGTGGCTGATGCCATCAAGGCTGCCAACGGCAAGAATACTGCCGATGAAGATCGCGGCGGCTTCATCAACAACTCCTTCGGCACGAACCTCCGCTACACCACGGCAGGCGCCTCTCTGCCGGTGAACACGGTTGAGGAATCCGAATTCGAATACTTCCTTTTCAAGAAGAATCCGTCCAACACTACAGATAAGAAGGACTTCGTCGACGCTGCCTGGGACGCCATTAAGGGCAAGAACGTTGTTCAGATCTTCACGACCGGCAACCGCGACATGAAGAATCCGTACTATCGTCCGCTTTATCCGTACTTCAATCCGGAAGCTGAAGACCAGTGGATTGCCGTGACGGGTCTCAAGAAGCTCGACGCCAAGGACTCCTTCGGCAATCCGAAGTACGACTACTGGTACGGCGTGAACAAGGCCGGTGAAGCCAAGTGGTGGACGGTTGCCGAAGGAGT
>JAXZEJ010000065.1:0-13325 GCA_037424205.1 bacterium
AGGAAAATCAAGCGTGGCCTCAATGAAAGCCCGCAACTCCGTAATATTGGCATCAACACTTCGAACAGCATCGGAGAATTCGCCACTTAGAGAACGCCCGGCAGCCTGTACCGCCGATTCACTCACCGCATCAATCAAATCGGCCACAGCCTCAGCTTGAGTCAGGTCCATGCGACCATTCATGAAAGCACGACGTGTAAACTCTCCAGGTTCAGCCATACGAAGCCCGAGGTCGCGACATTTTTCAAGACATGTCCGCATGATAAGGCTCAGAAGCACAGGACCGCCGTGAGCCTGAATTTCCAGAACTGTCTCGCCCGTATAGCTGTGCGGTGCAGGGAAAAACAGAATGATTGCACGATCAAGCACCTTTCCATCAGTACCACAGAAAGGTAGAAGGTGCGCATAACGCGCCTTCAAGGCGCTATTTCCCTCAAACAAGCGTTCAATGATTAGGCTCTCTAACGCCTTGTTAAACGAGAGGCGCAAAATACCGATGCCGCCGCGGCCCGCGGCTGTTGCAACGGCAATAATGGGATCTTTGTCACTATGGTGCATAAAGCTCTTTCCGAATATCTCTGGTGTTCGGACCAGCGGAGTGAGGAAATTGTAATGCCCGTCCCGTTCTCTTTGGTATACGATGGACGGGTTTATGTATTCAGTTCTCAGAACCCATGTCCCTACCACGCCCTTCCAAACGCAAGCCATTTTTCGGACCAACGCTGATCGGTGCTTGTACCGGCATGCTCCTGTGCATTCCTGTCGCAGCCTATACTGCCGCCGCGCTTGGAGACGACTACAACACGCGTGCGCTAATCTACTGTAGCTTTCTGTTCTGGTGCATCGTCGGCTCCATCGTCTTATTCATAAAAACGTGGCAATCAGAAAATCAAAAGATCTCATTGCCGAGATGCCTGCTCTGGTGCATATCGCTATGGCTATGGCCATTGCTTCTGCTACCCACTGTCTTGCAAAACCGTAATTGATTTGCGAACCAAACAAAAAGGGATGCCAACAAAGGCACCCCTTTTTTGTTTGTCTTCAAAGAAGCACTTGTGCTTTAACTCTGCAGACGCTTGGCGCGCTCGGCGGCGATGGTTTTGTTGATCCACCACTGCTGAAGTATCGACAGAATGTTATTCGTCAGCCAGTAGAGCACCAGACCAGAGGCGAACACGAAGAACATCACAGAGAAGACAATCGGCATGACGTACATCATGCGAGCCTGCGTCGGATCAGTAGGCTTCGGATTCAGCAGAATCTGCAAGAACATGGTCACAGCCATAATTGCCGGAAGCACGAACCACGGATCAGGCATAGCAAGGTCCTGAACCCAGAGGATCCACGGCGCACCACGAAGTTCAACAGATCCCTGAAGCACCCAGTACAGGGCAAGGAATACAGGAATCTGCAGCATGATCGGAAGACAGCCGCCAACCGGATTGATCTTCTCCGTACGATAAAGTTCCATCATGGCCTGATTGAGACGCTGCTTGTCATCCTTGTAACGATCCTGCAGTTGCTTCATGCGCGGCGTAACTTCCTTCATGCGCGCCATCGAACGATAGCCTGCAGCGGAAACAGGATAAAGAATCGCCTTAACAATGCAAGTCAAGAGAACAATAGCCCAACCCCAATTGCCAACAATGCCATAAAGGAAAGACAGCAACCAGTAGATTGGCTTGGCAAGGAACGTAAGCCAACCATAATCGACCACGAGTTCGAGCCCCGGAGCAATCTGTTCAAGACGATCCTGATCCTGCGGACCAGAATAGAGCACGGCCTTATCAATCATAGACTTGCCGGGCTCGATAGTGCCGAGCTTTACAAGTGTCCCGATGGAATAAAGATCCTTGGCAACCTCGCGAACATAATTCTCACGCTCTTCGCCATTGGCAGGAACCCAGGCACTCACAAAGTGGTGCTGAACCATGGCAAGCCAACCATTATTAGTAAACTTCTCAAAGGAAGCGCTATTGTCCGAAATGTCCCCGAAATTGAGCTTCTGGAACTTTTCCTCGTCAGAATAGAAAGCAGGCCCCGTGTATGTGGAATACATTGAGCTCTCGCCTTCGGGCTTTCCACCGTCTCGAGTGAGCTGATAGTAAACAGACGGCTGAATAGCGGCATCGCTATTGTTGACAACCTCAGTCGCAACGTCGATGCCATAATGGCCGCGGTTAAACGTGTAGGTCTTCTTGACCGTTACGCCACCCTTGGAGGATTCAAAGACCACGTCAAGCTTGTCCTCATCGCCCATGCTGAGCTTCTGACTGACCATCTTGTACTGATCCTTGTGGTTCGGGAAATTCCCGCCAACGAGACCGCTCTGGGCAACATAGGTGCGATTCTTCGAAATTTCAAGAAGATCGACGTTGCCAAGGTTCTCATCCGGCTTACGATTAAGAATGAGACCAGCAAGACCAACTTCGGTCCAATCGGCCTGACGCGGAATAAGCGTCATTTCAGTACCGACAATGACAGCTCCCTCACGATCGAAAGTGACCTTCATGCGATCAGTTTCGACGACAACCGCATCTTTGACGGCGGGAATCGACGGTACCGTAGCGTCGACGTCCTTGCCAGTAGGAACGCTCGAGGCTGCGTCGGCAGCTGCCTGCTGTTCAACGGCCTCCGAATGGAAAAAGGACTTCTCGCCCTTGTAGACCTGATAGTTATCCCACAGCAGGAAGCAGGAGGTAAAAAGAATCGCCCACAAAAGAGCGCGTTGCATTTCCTTTCCCATTTTTATCCACTACTTCTTTTGGATGTTGAAAAGATCCGTAGATCCCTTGTCTTCTAGTTCTTGCGGCCTGCACTCGCGACACCAGCAACGCCAGCGAAACCTTTCCGGCACCGGATCCAATCCGCGACCTCCTAAAGGATGGCAACGCAATAGACGCCGGATAGTCAGATAAGTTCCCTTGACGGCACCGTGTTTTTCAAGAGCCTCAATGGCATAGTTTGAACATGTAGGAACGAATCGGCAACTCCTTCCTACCCACGGCGACAAGGTCAGCTGATAAAGCCTGACCAGCATCCGCAGAAACTTTGCCACCACCGTCAGTCACCCCTGTTTGATGCCAACAACTTTGGAAACCGTCTTAACAACGTTTCCATCAATGCCTGCGCATCAGTTCTCAGAGATTCCTTCAGAGCTGTGACCCCCTGATCAATGCCGGGAATATCCTTCAACGGAACCCGGAGCCTCAAAGAAACATCAAGCCCCACGCCTTGCTCGCCAAGAAGCGTTGCAAGATTTGGGGCTTGCTTTCTAGCAGCCTCCCTCAAAGTTCTCTTTACTAGTGCGCGATCCACGGAACGGTGAGCATTGCGCTTACCAACGGTAATACCGAAGCGAAGCCTACCCGGTTCTTCCGGGAACTTCATGGCGTTAACCGAAAAATACTTCGATGCCAATCGAAAGGTATTTTCGTTTCGCGTATGCACAAGTACCCCATAGTCCGCGCTCTTAATGATGCGCAAACTACGGGGAAACTTAAGGGGTGCCGCAATATAGCTGGACACGGCGATCGTTACCGGCCGTGAACGAGCCGATTAGAGAGCCAGGGTATGACGGCCCTTAGCACGACGGCGAGCGATAACGCGACGACCGCCCTTCGTGCGGCTGCGAACCAGGAAGCCGTGCGTACGAGCACGCTTGACCTTGGAAGGCTGATAGGTACGTTTGGTAGCCATGATTAATCCTCAATAGGCATAAAACCTCGGCGCACTTTAGTGCTAACCGAGGAAAAAACAACAGGGGTATGCCAGCCACACAGTCCCATGTCAATCGTTCTGGAAACGGGCTAGCCAAATAAGTCTCCGCAACTCTGCGTTTTATTCTATGCGATGCCGCCCGCGATGCCGCCGACGACCCCGCAATCATCGAGACTGCCGAGTTACGAAAAGTCAGATATTAGAACTCAACGGAGGGGGATTTGTCAAACGGAAACCACAAAAAATCTTGCCTTGCCGTCACGCTCCGTCTAGCTTTCAACAACGATTCCCTATAAAAACACAACATCTGGGGGTCTGAGACCCACAAACCACATTGGCTTGTGTAAATCTTTCCCTTGTCTTTTCTATAGTAAGCTCAAGCGATTGAAATTCAAAGAGATTTTTATCCACACAGGATTGTGGATAAGTTATCCTCAAGCAAAGTTATCCACGGACAAATCGGCTAAAATAATATATTCCCCTTCTTTGCCTCATCCTGCCTCACAAGCAGTTTCGGCAAGCCCTTAATCTATCTCTAGGTCCGTCATGAACAACTTCTGGCAAGACTGTCTCGCGCAGATCAAAGCGATGAAGCTTCCTCCGATGATCATTACCAATTGGTTTGAGCCGATTGAATTGGTCCGTTGGGACAACGAACGCGGTGACATGATCATTGAAGCACCTTCCAGCAAGGTGCAGACGATCCGTGCGACATATCTGAAGACCATTCAGGATGTGGCTGTACACCTGTACGGCGGCCAAGTTAAGGTTACCTTGCAAGCTGTTGGCGCCAACGCAGGCGACACTCAAATCCCTGTGCAACCAAAGGGCCCGACTCTTGAAGACATTGAACGACGTCGCGAGGAGACTGGCCTACTGCCTGGACTCACTTTCGAGAATTACGTCAACGGCAATGCCAATCAGCTCGCAGTCGCCGCTGCCGAACATGTCGCCACTACGATGGGCATGCAGTACAACCCACTCTACATTTATGGTGGTGTAGGCCTAGGCAAAACCCATTTGATGCAAGCCATCGGACATCGCTATCTCGACCTTCATCCGAAAGCTCGCGTACGTTGTATCTCCGCCCAAGACTTCATCAGCGAATACACTACTGCTACTCGCGACTCGTCAAGCTCACGCAAGGCGCTCCAGATGTTCGACGAGCGTTATCGCAACCTCGACCTGCTTCTGATTGACGACGTTCAATCGTTCTCCGGTGCGAAAGGCTCTCAGGCTCAGTTCTATCGAGCCTTCGAAGCCTTGGTGCCGCACAATAAGCAAGTAGTGCTCACCGCCGACACCTATACACGCAACCTTAAGGACATTGAGCAACGTCTTATCTCGCGCTTCTCTCAAGGACTTTCCGTCGCCATCGAACCGCCAGAGCTCGAGATGCGTATCGCCATTCTGCTTAACAAAGCAAAAGCGCTCGGAGCCGCCCTTCCCGAAGAAGTTGCAATGTTCATTGCCAAGCGCCTTAAATCCAATGTGCGCGAACTAGAAGGTGCTCTTCAGCAGGTTATTGCCTACCAACAATTTCAACCATCTGCCGCTAAGGAAATCACAATCGACATCGCCAAGCATGTTCTTCGCGATCAATTTTCAGTCAATAACAATCTGATCACGATTGAGAACATCCAAAAGACAGTCGCTGACTACTACAACATCAAAGTCGCAGAAATGCATTCGAAGCGCCGCCCAGCTAACATCGCCCGGCCTCGTCAAATCGCCATGTACCTTACAAAGGAACTGACTCAACACAGTCTGCCGGAAATTGGCGCCAACTTTGGCGGCCGAGACCACACAACCGTCATGCACGCCGTGCGCAAGATCACTCAGGAACGTCAAGGCAATGCTGAACTCAATCACGAGATCCATGTACTTGAACAAATGATCAAAGGCTGACAAAACGGCGAACGAACCACGATTTTTTGATTTTTTTCACAGGTATTTGTTATGAAGAACATCCAGAGCGTCTGCGAAAATCTGCTCAAACCCGTCAAGATTGTCGAAGGCATTGTTGAAAAACGCCAGACGCTGCCGATTCTGAGCAACATCCTGATCGAACAAAACGGTGAGAACGTCAAATTCTCCGCCACCGACCTTGATATCCAGATCAGCACCGAAGCTCCTGTCGGCGTAGTTGGCGTCAACACCCGTTTTACGGTCGGAGCCTCTAAACTTGCGAGCATTCTGACTGCTCTGCCAGCCTCCAATGAAGTCAATTTTGACCTCAGTGACCGAGGTCTCACGATCAGTAGCAACAACGGTAAGTTTCAGCTTCAAACACTCCCTGCCGATGAATACCCTGTTCTCAAGGAGAGTCAGTGGGAAAGCACGCTCTTCATCCCGTCGCGGACTCTGCGCTACCTGCTCACGATGACAGCCTTCTCTATGGCAAGCCAGGATGTGCGCTACTATCTCAATGGCGTTCTTTTCGTCGTTGAAAGCAAAAAGCTTCGCACAGTTGCTACCGACACGCACCGCCTTGCTTGCTGCGAAGTTGATGTTGACGACGAGAACACTCCTATGCAGGCCATCATTCCGCGTAAGACCGTACGCGAACTCATTCGTCTTCTTCCCGAAGACGATACTCCCGTCCGTGTTCAGTTCACGGATCTTCAAGTGTGCTTCTCCTTCGGCAACATCACCTTCATGAGCAAGCTTATTGAAGGTCGATTCCCCGACTACAAGCGTGTACTTCCCTCTCGCGACACCAATCCAAACGTCCTAGAACTTGAGCGTGAAGCTATCTCCAACGCACTTCGACGCGTCGGTATCATGACGAATGAAAAGTTCCACGGCATTCGCTGGATTCTCAATGCTGACGGTCTTCAGATCCAAAGCACAAACTCCGACCACGAAGAAGCTCTCGAGCATTTCGACGTGCCTTGGACGCATGATGAACTCGACATGGGCTTCAATATTACCTACCTGCTTGAAGTACTCGGCCTTCTTAAGAACAAAACCGTCCGCTTCAATTTCTCCACTGCTTCAGGCAGCGTGCTAATCACGATGCCCGAATCGCAGGATCGTTTCCGCTACGTCGTGATGCCGATGCGCATCTGACGTCTGAAACACCAATTAGTAGAAAAGGCGCGGCTCAACCCGCAACCTGCATACTGCTTACTGCAGACTACCTAAGCGATCTGCCGAAGGATTTAATCAATGACCGAAATGGACACGAACAGCGATCAGCATCCGACCACTGCGTCTACCTACGACGAACACAGCATCCAGATTCTGGAAGGCCTGGAAGCCGTTCGCAAACGTCCGGGCATGTATATTGGCGACACCGCCGACGGCTCCGGGCTTCATCATCTGGTTTATGAAGTTGTCGACAACTCCATCGACGAAGCTCTTGCAGGCTACGCGACGAAAATTCAGGTCACCATTCATACTGACAACTCAATTTCTGTCGTAGACGATGGTCGAGGTATTCCCTCGTCCATCAAATGGGATGACAAACATAAGCCAAAACGCAGTGCCGCCGAAATTGCCCTAACAGAACTTCATGCCGGCGGTAAGTTCGACAATAACGGCTACAAGATCTCCGGCGGCCTGCACGGTGTCGGTGTCTCCTGCGTAAACGCTCTCTCAACTTGGTTGCGCCTTATTGTGCGCCGCGATGGCGAAGCACGTCTTCTTGAATTTGAACGAGGCAAAGTTAAAAATCGCATTACAGAGACTGCCAAGAATCCGGCTACAGGAACCGAGGTTCTAATTTCCCCGATGAAACTTCTTGGACCGACGAGTCGACGCGGTACGGAAGTGCATTTTCTGCCCGACACGCAAATCTTCGAGCAAATCACAGAATTCAACTACGACACGCTGCTTTCGCGCCTGCGCGAGCTCTCGTTCCTTAATTCCGGCGTTCTTATTGAGCTCAAGGATCAACGTACCGCCCACGAAGCACAACTGCTGACAGACAAGGGGCTCGTAGCCTATGTCCAATTCAAGAACCAAAGCCGTACGGTTCTTCATCCGAAGATTTTCCACGCCAAAGAAACTGTCTACGAAAATGGCATCCCCATTGAAGTCGAAATCGCCATGCAATGGCAGGACGGCTACAGTGAGGTTCTCTCCGCTTACACGAACAATATCCCTCAGCGCGACGGTGGTACACACGTAACAGGCCTTCGCGCCGCTATGACACGCGTTCTCAAAAATTACATATCAGCTAATGAAATTGGCAAAAAGAACGGAAGCAAGAAAGCCGACATTGATCCGGAAGGCGATGATATGCGCGAAGGTCTGACATGCGTCCTTTCCGTCAAAGTACCGCAACCCAAATTCAGCTCTCAGACAAAGGATAAGCTTGTCTCGAGCGAAGTTAGACCGGCTGTTGAAGAAGTCGTCGCGCGCGAACTTGAACTTTATCTTGAGCAAAATCCCGCCGACGCCAAAATCATTTGCGAAAAAATCGTAGCCGCCGCACGCGCACGAGAAGCCGCCCGAAAAGCACGAGACATCTCGCGTAAAAGTTTCTCTGGCGGCGGACTGCCGGGCAAACTCGCCGACTGCCGTGAAAAAAATCCTGCCAACAGCGAACTCTTCCTCGTGGAAGGTGACTCTGCAGGTGGCTCGGCCAAGCAAGGCCGAGACTCAAAGTTCCAAGCCATCCTGCCATTGCGCGGCAAAGTGCTCAACGTCGAAAAAGCCTCCCAGGACAAGCTTCTCGACTCTGAACAGATCCGCATGCTTACGCTCGCACTCGGCACCAACATTGGCAAGGATTTCGATATTTCCCGCCTACGCTACCATCGAATCATCATCATGACCGATGCTGACGTGGACGGCGCACACATTCGTACATTGCTTCTGACGCTCTTTTATCGCCAGATGCCGCAACTCATTGAGAATGGTCACGTCTACATTGCGCAACCTCCTCTCTACAAGGTGAAGAAAAATCAGTCTGATAAGGGAGTCTTCCTCAAAGACGAGCGAGAAATGAGCGACTATCTTCTCAAAATCGCTATGGAAGATGCGCGTCTTTACCGCACCAAGGAAGCCTTTGATGCCAACACCCCCGTGCGCGGCTCGGAACTCGAAGCTCTGGTCAACGAATATCTTCAGTCAAGCGATGTCATTGCTCGACTCCAAGGCGTAATTGACAAATCCGTTCTTGTAGCTGTTGCCGCTGGCGTAGATATTAATCTTGAGAACGAGTTCACCGCAAACCACACAGCTGAAGCACTTCAGAAGGAACTTCGCGATCCCAACGTTAAAGTTGAAGCGGTTTACGAAGAAGAAAACGAAAAGCATGTTCTCAAGGTTCACCGTCTCAAACACGGCAACTACAAAACTACGTGTGTCACCCCTGAATTCACACTATCAGCGGACTATCAAAAGTTGCAGGAAAGCGCTGCTATGCTCCGAGGCATCATTGGAACAGGAGCTCGAGTTGCTCGCGGCAAGGATGATCAGGCAGTTAAGAACTTCGGTGAGGCTGTCAACTGGCTTCTACGACAAGCTGAAAAGGGCATAATTCGCCAGCGTTACAAAGGTCTTGGAGAGATGACCGCTGAACAGCTCAATATGACGACCATGGATCCCTCCGTGCGTCGCATGTTGCGAGTCCGAATCGAAGATGCTGCCAGCGCTGACGCGATCTTCTCGATGCTCATGGGCGACGTCGTTGAACCTCGTCGAGACTTCATCGAAACCAACGCTCTTTTCGCTGGCAACATCGACGCCTGATGAACGGAAAACTCAGGGAGGCTAATGCCTATTAGCCTCCCAACCGTATCGCCGCAAATCATTGGGAGACACTGCATGGACAAACTTAAGGAAAAAGTAGTCATCGCTGTCTCCTCAAGAGCGCTGTTCGATCTTGAGGAGGAACACGCTCTTTTTGAAGAAAAAGGCTACAAGGCCTTTCGTGACCATCAAGTTCGTTACCAAAACACTCCTTTGCGCCCAGGCGTGGCCTTTCCTTTCATTCGACGGTTGCTAGCTTTAAACAACCTCTATGGCGATCTAGCTCCATTTCGAGTCATCGCACTTTCACGCAACTCTCCAGAAACGGCTCAACGCTTCTTTCATTCCTGCCGTTACTACCACCTCCCCATTTCCGCAGGCGGCTTTACCTCAGGCCACTCCACCTATCCTTATCTTGCCGCCTTCAATGCATCGCTCTTTCTTAGCGCTAACTCCGAGAACGTCCGTAATGCGATTGCAGCTGGACAGCCTGCCGGACTCGTAATGCCAGCGTCCATTGAAAACGAAGATGATGACAAGAGCCCTACATTGCGCATAGCTTTCGATTTTGATGGCGTAATCGCCGATGACGAAAGCGAACGAGAATACCAAAAAGAAGGACTTTCAGGCTTTCATCGTCTGGAGCAAGAAAAGGCTGCCACACCTCATTCGCCTGGCCCTTTGCGGCGACTTTTTGAACAATTGTCCGCCTTTCAGCGTTTCGACTACAAACATCGCGGTGCTTCAGATCCGTATTTCGAACCCGCTCTACGCATTTCGATCGTAACGGCTCGCGGTGCTCCAAGCGAAGAACGCCTGATCACCACACTCAAAAGTTTCGGCATGAGCGCAGCGGAGCTTTTTCTTCTCGACGGTTTAGATAAACAACCGTTCCTAAAAGCAATCAGGCCGCACATTTTCTTCGATGATCAAACAAATAATCTGAAGCCTAGCCTCAACATTGTGCCGTCTGTGCTGGTGCCTTTCGGCATCCACCATCTTGAAAAGCTCCCTTTGCATCATGGCTGACTACCCTTTTCTTTTTTTGCCACTCAAAGTGGGAACACACTTCCTGAAAAACAGGATCGTCATGGCTCCCATTGAAACGGGCCTCGAGAAACAGGACTTTCTCGATCAGCGCATCGTAGAGTTTTATCAGGAACGCGCCTTCGGCGACGGTCCAGGCCTCTTTATCATCGGGAGTGGAGTAATTCATGAAACCGGGTTGTTAAACCTCAAGAAACCCGTTCTAACAGCAGGCTTACTCAAAAACTCTGTACGCCTGACTTCCGTCCTGCGTAAGGCTGGTTCTAAAGTCCTTCTTCAACTTCAGCACCACGGTGCTGAGGCGGACCATATGTTCGCCATATCCGCCTCACGCTTTCGCAATCGCGACACAATGCGTACCCTTCACAGAGCTCCCAGTCTCTTGGTAAGCCATCTTATCAGTCAGTACGCGCTCTTTGCCTACCACGCCGTAATGCATGGTGAATTCGACGGCGTTGAGATCTATGGAGGCCGCCTCTCGTTGCCTAGCGTCTTCTCAAGCCGCCTTTTCAATCGACGTCATGACAAATGGGGATTGCAAGCCCGTACTCTCTTTGCAATCGAGCTCGTCCGCCGCATACGTAGTTTCATTGGACCAACTCCAATCATCACCTACCGCTTGTCATTGCTTGATCTGCATGCTGGAGGTAGTGAATGGCACGATCTCCTCGCCTTCGCTCAAGCGCTCCATTACGAAGGCGTTAACCTCTTCAGTTTTGACATAGGATTCACCCCTAACAGCGCCCCCGTCAATAGCGATCTGACTCCCGCTGGAGTATGGGTACCATTCATGGAGAAATTCTCCCGAGAAATTAAGGTACCAGTCATATTCGGTCATCGACTGCCCGGCCCTGACCGACTGGATGAAATCCTGCAGAACAATATCACTAGTCTTGTAGAAGTTGGACGACCACTCATCGCAGATGCACGTTGGGTAGAACACATCCATACGGGTACGCCTGTCACACCATGTATGCTTTGTCCCCAAGGATGCATGTGTTTCGACAGAAAAGAAAACCGCGACATATTGAGCTGTATTGCTGATCCGTATGTGCTCAGACGGTCTCAAAAGCATTCTGGCAACCTCAATATCCTAGTTGTAGGAGGAGGTCCTGCAGGCATGGCAGCGGCCCGTGAGGGAGCTCTGAGAGGCCATAAAGTCACTCTTGTTGACGACGGCTCTGAACTAGGTGGTCTCTATCGCCTTTGTGCAAGGATTCAGGGCAGATCTAGTATTGAAGAACTACTCAAGGCAAAAGAGCGCGAACTCATTAAGCTCGGTGTAGAAATCATTCTTAACATTCGAGCCACGGCACAGTGGATTGAAGACAACTATAGTCAGAGTCAAATTCTTCTAGCTACAGGCAAAGAAGCAGGCATGCCAGATATTCCTGGCATTGATACCCCTAATGTTCTTACGCTTGAAGACTTGCTTCAAGATAGAGTGCCAGTCGGACATAGAGTAGCTGTCATTGGTAACGGTAACGTTGCTGTAGATGTCACTCGCTTTCTCTGTACACATGATCTGCGCGATCAAGAGGAATGGTGTTGTGCTTGGGGTATAGGAGACCCGGCTGAACACATCGGCGGTACTCTTGGCGTCATCCCCCATCTCCAACCTTCCACACGAAAGGTTTACTTAATTAACGAGACAGACCAAACCACAGAAGAGCTTTTCGCACAAGAACGACGGCTCTACGAAGTTCAGTGGTTGCGTATGCATGGTGTGAACATCTTCGATCAAGCCGATGTTGAGCAGATTGACAGTCATTCAATACGCGTACGTTGCAAAGGTGAGGAAGGTTCCACAATCCTGCGTGTCGACCATATCGTCCTAGTCGGCGAACGAGAAGTTAACTTTGAACTTCAAAATGATTTAACCGAACTAGGCATTCACTTCGAAACTGCCGGAAGCATGAATTTCAAGGAACCGTTCTGTAAAGCAGGTGAGGCAACTTTGGATGCCATTTACGCTCTTCAAGTGTTGGAACGACGAAATCGTTGAATTAGCACTATGCAAAAAAAAAACACCTGAAGGTCACCGTAAATTAGAAGCAATCCACAAGAAATGCACAGAGTAACGCACAGTTTATCCACAAAGCGAAAGTTGTAGAGAAACGCAATTCAGCCATTTTTTCTGGTTACGTCAGAGGCTCTCTTTCCGGTTCTCTCGTTTCTACATTTTCCTTTTTTTGTGTAAAGTTGAAGGATCCTCATGAAGTTCTACTCAATTTATTACTTCTTTACTTCTTTATGTTAGTAGTAGTAAGCAGTAGGTAACCGCTGCTTTGGTGGAAAACGTTATTTTTTGAAAGAATATCAATAGGTTGAGAGTGTGAAAACTATGTGGACAACCCTCTGAATCTCCTGTGGGTAAGATGGGAAAAGCGGGGGACAATTTTGCGCAATAGACGGGCCGCAAAAAAGTTATCCACAAAAGCAAAAAACTTCGACGAAAGTTATCCACAAAGTTAGCCACAGTTTTTTAAGCAATTTTGTTTATGATCTCCGAAGTCATTCCTTGGATGTCTCCTTGTCTTTCTCAGTCGATGAGATTCGTATTGACAGGGATTGGCCATCCTATGCAGTTCCGCCGCGGAGAGGTGATTTATACGTCTCCCTGTCTGTTTGGCAATCTGATGTATGTGCGTTCAGGATTCGTTGTGAAATCCTTGCTTGATCCGGTGAGGGATGAGCCGTTGCTTTTGTCAATGGCGGGGGCGGGAGCACTTTGTGGTAATTATGAAAATCTATATGTGAGAGATCGCATGCCAAGAAGGCATTGGTGCCTTACGTCAACCGAGGTGCTAGTGGTGAATCAGGATTCTCGTCTGCGATTTTCAGCAGAAGCAGAT
>JAXZEJ010000066.1:0-1522 GCA_037424205.1 bacterium
GTCGATTTTAGCGCCGGGAGCGGGCAATTGTTACAGGCGTTTGTGCCTAAGGAGCCGGCTTGTCAATCAGCCGTCCGGTCGTCGTACGCCTTGACGGCATGAAGAAGAATTTCGGCGCCCGAGAGGAAGTCGGACATCTTCATCGACTCATGCGGATTGTGCGAGCCGCAGCTGTTGGCCACGAAGAGCATGCAGGTGGGAATGCCGGCGCTCGTCATGACGGCTGCGTCGTGTCCCGCTCCGCTCGCCATCGTGATGTGCGGAATACCGTTTCGCTCTGCAGCGTTCACGAGTCTGTTGAAAAGCGCTTCATCCGGGACGGCGGCTTCGCCCACGATCACGTCGTCGAACACGAATCGAACGCCGCGGGCCTTTTCAATCAGGCGGGCTTCCTCTTCAAGGAGTTCGTGGAAGGCCCGGATCGTGTCCATCGAGAGACTGCGCATGTCGAGGCCGAAGGAGACGTCGCCCGAGATGATCGAAATGTCGGCCGTGGCCGGCGTATTGACGACGCCGCACGTAAAGACCATATCCTTTCCATCCCGGAGCCAGGCCTCCCAATGACGGTTCATCGCATAGAGCAGGTCGGTCAGCGCCGCAACGGCATCATGACGGTACTCATAGTCGACGGCGCCCGAATGCGCGGTCTCGCCGATCACGCGACAGCGCTTGTGCCTGAGATAACCGCGAATGCCCGTGACGACCGCGGCGCGGTTGACGGGCTCCGCATCGAGCTTCGGGCCCTGTTCGATGTGAAGCTCGACGAAGGCTGCGATTTTGGAAAGGTCCGCTAGCGGACGGCCGGAGGCGATGCGCTCGACGTCGACGCCCTTTTCAAGAAGAACCTCGCGAAGAAGCCGTCCCGTATCGCGATGCGGGAGGTCGAGCTCTTCAGGCTTGAGCCTGCCCGTCAAGGCAAGGGAGCCCGCGTAGGCGCGGCCGAATTCGGGACACTCCTCCATGCGGAACGCGACGATGCTGAAGTCGCGCTCGGGCACGAAGCCCGTTTCCTTGAGATGCCTGGCAACGGCAAGCGGTGCGACGATGCCGGCGAGACCGTCGTAGTTGCCGCCCTGAGGAACAGAGTCCGAGTGTGAGCCAGATACGAAGGCCGGCAGATCCCGGTTTCGTCCGGGAAGCGTCATCCAGAGGTTCAATGCAGGATCGACGCGGACCTCAAGCCCGATCGAACGTGCGGCGGCCATGAGCCTCTCATGGACCTTGTCTTCCTCCGGCGTATAGCCTTCGCGCGTGACGCCGGCTTCGTTGCGGGTCAGCTCTCGGATGTCGGAAAAGAGTTCCGTGCAGAATGATTCGGCTGAAGTTTGGAATTCGGACATGGTTGTCGCCTCGATTTTGGAAAAGCAATTCCGAAAGTGTAGTCCGTTATTGGACTGGAAAAGGACTTATTTGCAACAGGCAAATCGGATAGGGGTGAGGACTTTATATCCTCAGCCCCTTCCACACCACTGTTGTTCAACACGTTAAATTACCCCTGTTTCTACAAAAAGATTGCCCCCGC
>JAXZEJ010000067.1:0-6064 GCA_037424205.1 bacterium
TCCGCATGCTCGAAGAACATGCGCATCACGACGATTCTCCGATGGCCCGCATGGCTACGGCTGCGCCTCGCATCATTCGCTGATCACACGAGCGGATATTGAAAAAAACGGCGGCTGTTCCTTTCGAACAAGCTGCCGTTTTTGTATCTGCTCTCTTGAGAAGGCGTCTGTTTTAAGCGTATTTGGCCCGCCAGAAGGGCAGGGCGCTGCGCCAGAAGGCGGATATGGAATCTGCGCCGAGACGTTCGAATCCGAGGTGCGTCCATGCACGCTCGAGTTCGCCGAGCAGGTTGTCGGCCGCAAGGGGAGTCGCGCCCTGCTGCTTGGAGAGCTTCTGCCCTTCCGGATTGAGAACGAGCGGCAGATGCATGTATCGGGGAACGGGAGCGTCCAGAGCTCTGATGAGCTGAATTTGCCGAGGCGTATTGTCGAGAAGGTCGGCGCCTCGGACGATGTCGGTGACGCCTTGATGAATGTCGTCGACGATGGCTGCAAGCTGATAGGCCCAGAGTCCGTCGGCGCGTTTGAGAACGAAGTCTCCGACTTCATGTTCAACGTCCTGTGCATAGCTGCCGCATAGACGGTCGACAAAGGTTAGGGAGCCGGAGTCCGTAAGAAAGCGCATGGCGCGCGCGGGGCGTCCGCCCGTGCCGTGCCGGCATGTGCCGGGATAGACGCCGGGAGGCAGTCCGAGGGCTTCGGCTCGCTGTGAAGCTTCCTTTCTGGAGCAGGCGCAGCCGTAAACCCGGCCCTTGGCGATAAGACTGTCCAGGGCTGCCTGATAGGCTTCGTATCGGTCATGCTGCCAGAGAACGGATTCATCGGAAGTCAGACCGAGCTTTGCGAGCGTTTGAATGATGTGTTCGCCCGCGCCTGGAATGTCGCGCGGGGGATCTATGTCCTCAATTCGCACGAGCCAGACGCCGTCATGGGCTCTGGCATCAAGAAAGCTCGCCATGGCGGCGACAAGGCTTCCGGCATGGAGGGCGCCGGTGGGCGAAGGAGCAAAACGGCCTCGATAGGACGACATGGCAGGCGGAAATAAAAGTGAAGACAAATCGGATTGTAGAAGAAAAAGGGCGCCAAACGCGTGTTTGCGTCGGGCGCCCTGTGGGGCTTTGAACGGAGCTTTCGCCCCGTCAGTCATCAAGCCTGGCGGGTATGAACCTGCACGAGAGGCTCTTCATTCAGAGCGGCGGGAGCCTGATAGGGTCGACCGGGATAGCGCACGGCTTCGTAGACGACCGGACGGCAGAGCTCGGGACGGGTGTGAACCTGTTCGAGCGGGCCTTCGCTTTCGCCTTCGGCCTTGACAGGCATCGGACGGCCGCTGTAGCGGACGATGTCGTAGCCCTTGAAGGTTACGAGCTCGGGCTTGGTGTGAACCTGCTCGAGACCGGCGCGGGCGAGATTGGCCTCAAGGCCTTCGGCCACGTCTCCCTTGAGGGAAGCGTGAACGACGGTTTCAGTCTTGACTTCGACCGGAGCATCGACTTGAACAACTTCAGCCTGAGCTTCAACCTGAGCTTCGGAAGCTGCCGGGGCGGCTTCAATGGCGGGCTCGGCCTTGGCCGGCTCTTCCTTGACCTCAAGCGCCTTGGCGACGACGGCGATCTTCTCGAGCGGATCGGGCTCGGAGACCATGCCGGCAACGGCTTCGGCGATGGGCTTGAGGTGCGTCTTCACCGTTTCGTCGGGCTTGACCTTGCTTCGGCGGGAGCGGCGCGGACGGCGATCTGACTTCTCGAAGCTTTCCGTGATGAGCTGGGCAACATCGGCCATGTGCTCGGGACTCTTCAGAAGATCGGCTTCCGTCTTGGGGGCTTCGGCTTCTGCGGTGCGGGTCTCGATCTGGACGAGCGGCTCCTGGGCGGCGTCGTCGGTCTGGTGAACCGGGGCGCGGCCGCACGGCTTGGCTTCGACGTAGTCGGCCGGTTCGGCCTTGGCGGTCGTTTCGACCTGAACGAGCTCGGAAGTGCCGACGTTCATGCCGGCGAAGAGATCTTCGGCAGGCTTGGCTTCAACCGGGGTGTCGGCCTTTGCATCGGCTTTCTCTTCGACCTTTGCTTCAGCCTTGACTTCGGCAGCGGCTTCTGCAGGAGCTTCGGCAGCCTTTTCCTCTGTCTTTTCCTCGGTCGTTTCGGCGGCAGTTTCGGCAGTCGCTTCAGCATTTGCTTCAGCGGCCTCGCCGGCAGCCTTGCCGTTGCGGCGGCGACGGCGCGGACGGCGGCGACGGGTTTCACCCTGAGCTTCGTCAGCGGCTTCTTCGCCTTCCGGACGTGCGGCTTCGACTTCTTCAGTCTTGGCCTCAACCTTCGCAGTCTCGGTTTCAACAGCAGGCGTTGTTTCAGCGACAGCTTCGGCCTTGATTTCAGGCTTTGCTTCTTCCTTCACTTCAGAAACGGCTTCGGCCTGAATGGCGGGCGCGACTTCATGAGATTCGGAGACGATGGCCTGCAGGGCGTCCTGAGCGGCCGGAGCTTCGGTTTCGGCAGGACGACGGCGGCGGGAGCGGCGGCGCTGAGTGCGATCGCCTTCGGCCTTGTCGGCAGACTCTTCACGAATGTCCAGAACCGGGGCAGCGGTCTCGGCGGCCGGACGACGGGCGGGACGCTCGCGTCGCTTCTTTTCTTCAACGCGCTCTTCGGACTTGGCGGACTTATCAGTCTTTTCAGCCTTTTCCTCCGTGTGTTCGGCACGGCGCGTGCGGGAGGCCGGATCGCGACGGGAGTCACGGCGACCGCCGCGGCGGCGACGGTCCTCACGGCCGGCTTCCTTGGATTTTTCCTTGCCTTCGGACTTGGGTTCCTCGGTCTTGGGCTCTTCCTTCTTCTCATCCTTGCTGCCGAACAGGAAGCTGATGATGCGGGAGAAGAGGCCCTTCTGCGGCGTGACGGGCTGGAGCTGAGCGGACTTGTCAGCGTCAGCCTGAGGAGCTTCCTCGGTCTTCTGCGGATGGACCGGAGCGGGATCGCGCGGGAGCACGTTCTTGATGACGGGCACCTGCTTCGGACGCTGGGGCTTGTCTTCCTGGCTCTTCAGGGCGTACGGGTCGTCGGCGACCTGCGCAACGTCTTCGGCGCGGTTGAAGCTCGGCGTCGTGTCTTCAAGACGTTCGTCGTCCTGACGGAGGCGTTCGATGTGATAGTGCGGCGTTTCGAGCTTCGTGTTCGGAATGAGCACGATGGGCACGCGGTGGCGGGCTTCGAGCTTCGTGATGTCATTGCGCTTCTCGTTGAGGAGGAACGTAGCGACATCGACGGGCACTTGAGCGTGCACGGCACCCGTGCCTTCCTTCATGGCTTCTTCCTGAAGGATGCGCAGGACCTGCAGAGCGCAGCTTTCCGTATCGCGGATCACGCCGACGCCGTTGCAGCGCGGGCAGGTGACGTGGTTGCCTTCGGAGAGGGCCGGACGCAGGCGCTGGCGCGAGAGTTCCATGAGACCGAATCGGCTGATCTTGGCCATCTGGACGCGGGCGCGGTCGTACTTGAGGGCGTCCTTGAGACGCTGTTCAACGGCGCGCTGGTTCTTCGTGTCGGCCATGTCGATGAAGTCGATCACGATCAGACCGCCGAGGTCGCGCAGACGCATCTGGCGAGCCACTTCGTCAGCGGCTTCGCAGTTGGTGCGGAAGGCCGTTTCCTCGATGTCGGCGCCGCGCGTGGCACGGGCGGAGTTGACGTCGACGGCGACGAGAGCTTCGGTGTGGTCGATCACGATGGCGCCGCCGGAGGGCAGGGGAACCGTGCGGGAATAGGCCGTTTCGATCTGGTGTTCGATCTGGAAGCGCGTGAAGAGCGGAATGTCTTCGCGGTAGCGCTTGACTCGGTTGACCATATCGGGCATGACGTGAGCCATGAACTGGCGGGCCTGCTCGTAGATTTCATCCGTGTCGACGAGCACTTCGCCGATGTCGGGCTGGAAGTAGTCGCGGATGGCGCGAACGACGAGATTGGATTCCTCGACGATCAGGAAGGGCGGCGGATTGGCGCGGCGCAGCGGACGGCCGTCGACAACGCTGGCCTTGACGAGCTGGGTGGTGCGTCGGCCGTTTTCTTCGCGAACGAGCTCATACTGCGGAGCGGCGGCTTCGGAAATGGCTTCCCAGAGCTTGAGGAGGTAGTTAAGGTCCCACTGGAGCTCTTCGGTCGTGCGGCCGATGCCGGCCGTGCGGGCGATGGTGGACATGCCGCCGGGCAGGTCGAGCTTTTCCATGGCTTCGCGCAGTTCCTGACGCTCCTCGCCTTCAATGCGGCGGGAAACGCCGCCTCCGCGCGGATTGTTCGGCATGAGGACGAGGTATCGGCCGGCGAGGCTGATGAAGGTCGTCAGAGCAGCCCCCTTGTTGCCGCGCTCTTCCTTTTCAACCTGAACGATCAGTTCCTGGCCTTCCGTGATGGCTTCGCGGATGGAGGCCGTGCGAACATCGACGCCTTCCTTGAAGTAGGCGCGGGAGATTTCCTTGAAGGGGAGAAAGCCGTGACGTTCTTCGCCGTAGTTGACGAAGCAGGCTTCGAGGCTGGGCTCGATGCGGGTGACGACGCCCTTGTAGATGTTGGACTTGCGGGCTTCGCGACCCACAGTCTCGATGTCGATGTCGATAAGCTTCTGACCATCGACGATGCCGACGCGTGTTTCTTCCGCGTGCGTGGCATTGAACAGCATGCGCTTCATGGCATTGCACTCCGGCCGCCACTGACGCGGGCGGACTTTGGCGTGCCTTGAAGTGAAACTGTGCCTGTCCCTGCATTCGCTGCGGGCAACGGCAATCGTGCCTGATGCGCGGATGAGGTACGCCGACCTAGTTCGGGCGTCGTCCTTTACGCGCTTGGGCATCTTCGGCCGCGAGTCCGGAAAGGTGCATTAGAGCACCGTTTGGGACTTGTGGCCGGCCATCCTGGTTGCTGTCGGGTGCGTTAACGGCGCTGTGTCTGCCCCGTCTGGGGGCAACTGGGGAGAGTCATCGCGAGCGGACGCGCGGGCGTTCGAACGGGCTCAATCCCTCACAGCATTCCGAGCCTTTTCCATCGTGCTGAACACGAGGAAAAGCCCGCCGGTGCATACGCTGATAAGCACGGCCGGAGCATTTTTCAGACCCGTCGGAGCATTCGAGCGCAGAAGACTCCTGCGTGGCGCGCTCAACACCCGAATGACAGGAGGGGGAGCTGCGCTAGCGCATGCTGCGCGGCGGGAAAGAGGGGGCCTCCCTCAAATTTCCCGTTCCGGGGTCCGCTCAGGCCGGGCTGACAGCCCGGAGCGGCAGACAAGTGAATTTCAGCTTCAAAGGCAACGGCATCGGGCGGTTTGGACCGGATGCCGCGTGCATCCCCTCCCGCTGCGAAAGCCATCGCGGCGCGGGCGGCACGAGCGACGGGCCGGTTGCGCTGCTCATCCGCACGAGTTCGTTTTCCGGTTCCGGACATCCCTGCCGTGATTGGGCGGGAAAGAGGCTCAAGCCTGCCTGCCGGCCTTGCCGGGGCTGCGAGCGAAATGTCGGTGAACCGCTGAGTGAACGATGCGGCGCAGCGCGGCGGTCCTGTCGGACGGCGCGGACGCCTTCGCGAGGGCTCGATACGCAGGGTATCGGGACGCCTGTTGAACAAAAGGGTTTAGCCCGTCGCTTCGCCAGAAGGGCGGCGGGCACAAAAATCGATGAAAACGTGAGAGAATGCGCCTCATGACGCGGCCTAGGCCGCACCAGTGTCTGACGGGGCGCCTGAAAGCCTCGTCACGTCTTGAAACGGATCGCCTGAAATCGTCCTTCGGACGGGGATTCAAACGATCACAGCCGATAAGTATAAACGATGAGTGGAGAAAACAAAGCGGAAATTTCGATCCTGCCTTCGTCAAGGATCACGTCTTTGCGTACTGACGGCGTCAACTGGATTGAAATCGGTCCCAACGCGGACGGCCAGCGTGTTGACAACTATTTGGCGCGCGTCGCCAAGGGCGTGCCCAAGAGTCATATCTATCGCATCATCCGCGGGGGCGAAGTGCGTGTCAACAAGGCGCGCGTAAAGGCCGAAACGAAGCTGGCCGAAGGGGATCTGCTCCGGGTTCC
>JAXZEJ010000068.1:0-6319 GCA_037424205.1 bacterium
ACTTTCTCTCCGAAGCTTGCTCATTTCTCTCAACAAAGTCCTCAACCACTTACAAAAGGCGGATTCGACCGCTATCATGGGCTTATTACAATCACGAAAGCCCATGCAAAATGAACGCTCAAACTATTGCTGAATTGAATCAGCTCGCTGATGAAATCCGCTCACGGTTTGCCAGCACCGAGGAGTCTTTCATCGAATCCGATCTGGTCATTCTCGGACGAAAAAAGAGTGGCGCCTGCATCTGCAAGACGATTGCCAAGCCCAGCATCACAATCATCAGCTCAGGCTCCAAGGAAGCCGACCTCGGCGGACACAAGCTCGTCTTCAGGAAAGGCACGCTCTTCGTACTCGCCGTCGACCTTCCCGACAGCTTCGTTGTCAGACAAACCGAAGAGCCCGACCTCACGTCCATCTCGCTCATCATCAAAGAAGACGTACTGCAGCACGCCATCGAAGGCTTTTCCACGCAGGCCGCCGACAACGCCGCCCCCGTCACAACGCTTGAAGCCGACTCCGCACTTGTCAGCGCCTTCAGACGTCTTCTGGAAGCACACGACCATCCCGCCGGCGAGGCACTGCAGCGCCTGGCGGCAGAGGAGATCCTTCTGCGCGTGCTCGCAACACCCGCCGGTCCCATGCTCAAGCGCCTCTATGCACCGTCGTCCGTCGAAAATCGAATCCGCCGCTCCGTCAGCTGGATGCAGAACCACTACCGCGAGGACTTCGACGTCTCGAGCCTTGCCGCCAACGTCGGCATGAGCGAAGCGACCTACTACAGGCACTTCAAGAAGGTCATCAACATCTCTCCTCGCCAATACATCAAGAATCTGAGGCTTCATCACGCCCATAGGCTCATGATCGACCAGAAGTTCGATGCGACCCAAGCAGCCTTTGAAGTCGGCTACAAGAGTCCGAACCATTTCACCCGTGAATTCAAGCGAATGTTCGGCGACTCGCCCAAGCGCTTCGTCACGCAGGAAACAGCGACAAGCTGACACTCCCGCCCACAAAACAGGAACGCCCCGCAGCATATTCGTGCCGTCGGGGCGTTCGCATTTTGAGACAGATCTCAGCAATCGAGCTTGCAACCGCTCTCGCGGTCATGATCCTTGAGCTCCACCTTGTTCCTGTACATGGCAAAGTCGGCGCGCTTTTGCGTGTCGTAGAGCTCACGGTCCTGAGAGGCGTCAAAGGCCGCCATGCCGACGGCAAGCGCCACGGGCACCTTGATTGACTTTCTGAACGGCTCGAACTTCTCCTTGATGCGCCGGATCAGATCCTCCGGATCGCCTTCACCCAAATGGAAGATCACGAACTCGTCGCCGCCGATGCGATAGCCCGTCACATTCTTGTTGACAACGCTGAGAATGGCTTTGCCGGCCGCCTTGATGCATCGGTCGCCCATGTCATGACCCAGGCTGTCGTTGACGAGTTTCAGATTGTTGATGTCCACCACGAGGACCGTGCAGTTGGCAGCACCCCCATTGGCGTTCATATTGAAATTGCGCCGGTCGTATTCCAAGGCACTTCGGTTCCGAAGTCCCGTCAGCACATCCGTGGTCGAAAGAATTCGGATCGGATTCCAGATGCGGCGGAAAACGAAGAACGACAGCAGAAGGGTCAGAAGAAAGAACCCGGCACAGGTGCGGAGCATCCCAACCTTGAGATTTTCGAATGTCTCGTACTCGTTCTCGGCCGGGAATTCGAGACCGACGGAGCCGATGACCTTCCCGCTCGCATGATCATGCAGCGGGAAGAATGCCAGGAATACATGTCCGCGATCCGTATCGAGGATCCCAGCCGATGGCACCACCTGCCCGTTCAGCGCGCGATCGAGCCCATTGCGAACATCCTGTCCAATTGAAGCATTCGGGTAACGAAAGCCCTTGGCGCCTTCCTGCTGAAAGTCAACCGCATAGTCGATCGTGCCGTCATCGTCGCGCCTGGCACTGTAGAGATAATTGACGCTCGCAAGACATCGAATGGCATCGAGCTGATTTTCGATGTCCTTGACATTCTCATTTCGAACCAGATTCCAGCCCGTGAGCGCGAGGAAGTTCTCCGACTTGACGTGGAATTCGATGTAATGTTGAATTGTCTCGGCGCGGGTTGCGACCGTCTTGAGCGTGGAATCACGGAAGATCTCCGTGCTCACCCAATAGATGGCGAAGCTCGACAGGAACAGCATGACACCGAGCAGGAGCGCCACCTGCCGGTCAACGCGGGAAAACATACGGCGGGACATGATACTTTCTCGTCGGTTAAGTTTTAGTCGCCTGAGATACGCAAGGAATCAGATAGCGAGCATTATACCTGCGGTCCAATATGTCGTTAACAAGACAAATTTAACGCATTTCCCCGTATCGCGCTATCCTAGTTGAACGAAACCTCCATTTCACTCAACCCGAAGAGCCTCCCGTCTTCTTGAGTCCCGCCTAGACTTCTTGCTCAGTCAAACCGCCCCACAACCTACAGGGCCAACTCATCCGTCAAATCCCCTCAAAGTCGTTGACTGTCCAAGTTTCGGGGCTCCCCCAAAAAAACAGCGGGTCTCCGTTTGGAAACCCGCCGTCATGGTGCTGAAAACTGCGATCCTAAACTCCCGTCCTTACGCCTTGAAGGCGGGACGGGAGACAGTGATCATCAGAACGTGTAGAGGACGTTCACGCTGCCCGTGCCGCCGCGGCGGTCGCCGGCATAGCCCTTGACGCCGACACCGATCGTCCACGGACCGGAAGCTTCGGGCTTCATCGTGAAGCCGAAGTCGAAGACGGCGCTGTTGCCCTTGAGGCTCGGTACATCAAGTGCAGCGGTAGCGCCGCCGAACTTGAGTTCGCCTTCGGCCTTGCCGTCAAAGACGTGCTCGTAGGCAAGACCGGCGTACCAGTCAAAGGCTTCAAGCGTGCCGTCAAGACGGACGCCGAAGCGAACCGCATGTGCCGTCATGTCGTCCATGGAGAAGCCTTCCTGAAGCTTGCTGTCAAGCGTGACGTCGTCGCCTTCCACATAGGAGAAGAGGTAGCGGCCATAAGCGTCAAGCTTGAGGTCGCGAGCAAGGTCGAACACATAGCCGGCGCCAACATGAGCCGATGCGTAGAGGCCGTCAGCATCGTACTTCGCGTCGCTCGTCGAGTAAGTACCGTCGAAGTCGGTTGAAACCTTGCCGAAACGAACGGCGCCGTCAACATAGAAGGGCTCCGCGAAGTCGTAACGCATCGCGGCGCCGACACCGTAGTAGTCATGATCGGCGTCGGCCTGAGCCGAAGCCACATGCGATTCGGACGAGGCCCAGCCGGCTTCAATGAAGCCCGCGAGCGTCAGGTTGTCGATGCGGCCCGCCGTGCCTGCGGCGAGCGAGACGCCCTTGACGTCGACGTGAGAACCCGTTTCATAACGGTTGTAGCCGCCCGCCATTGCACCGAACGCCGTGAAGGCGCCGTCCCGGGCAGCAGCGCGGATCGAGCACATCCCTTCGTCAGCCACAAATTCCGCGCCCTGCGTCACGAAGACAACGGATCCGAGCTGAGCTTCAGAAAGCGTCTTCGTATTGCCGGAAATCGTGACCCCGGCAGCGCCAATGGTCGTGCTGTTTTCGCCCGAGCCGATCACAAGGCCCTGGTTGCTGAGAAGGAGGTCGGCATTCTCAATGGGAGAGTCGCCGAAATTGTAGACAACAACGCCGAAGTCGTTCGTAAGCGTAAGCGTCGTGTCGGCAGCCGTCTTGTAGTTCCCCTTGACGAGCATCGTGCCCGAATTGACATTCTGAGCAACGAGCGTTTTGTCGTCCGACATGTCGAACGAGGCGTTGTCTCCGGTGAGAGTGAGAATCGCGCCACCTTCAGGCGTTCCGGTGCCGTCAAAGACAATCTCGGAAGCCTTGCCGCCCGTGAAACCGCCGACGCTGTTGACACCTTCAAGATGGACTGAAGTTTGCGTGTTCGCATCCGCAGAGATGTCAACAGCGCCGCCGATCTTCGAATTGATGATGTTGATCGTGCGCGTGGCCTTGGCCGCAGGCGCTGCTGCCGTTGCAGCAGCCGGCGCAGCAGTCGTTACGGCAGCAGGCGCAGCGGCAGCACGGAGCATGGTCCTCGAGGCTGGCGCCTTAGCCTTGTACGACTCGGTGCTGACGGTACCCGTCACGGTCGAGTTGGCGAGCGTAATGACGGAGTCGCCGACCGTCACGTTATTGGTGCCGCTTGCACCGATATAACCGCCGCCATAGACGTCGCCGTGGATCGTGGAGTTCGTGATCGTCATGTCAGCGCTTTCAACTGCAGCCGTGGCGCCGTTATCGGCATAGCCGCCCGCAAAGACCTTCACCGGCTTCGTCTTGTCGCCGAGCACGGCGTCAGACACTGCAAGCTTGGTGCTTGTGACGGAAGCGTTGCTCGTGCTACCAAAAGCAAAGCCGCCCGCATAGACGTTGCCTTCAACTCTGACGTCCTTGCCGGCAATCGTCATGTCGACGGAATCGACCGCGGCGCTTATTTTGCTGCCGGCATTCGTTTTGCCTGTGTAGGCGAGACCGCCGCCGATCAGAGATGCATCAATCGGGAACTCATCAATGCCGCTATTGTGAATCGTGCCACCGAGCGTGCCGCCCGTGACATTGATCACAACGTTGCCGACATCAGTCGCGACGGTCGTGTTGGTGTAATTCTCTCCATAAATGTAGCTCAGACCGCCACCTACAACGCCGTTGAGCGTGCCGCCCGAAATGTTGACGCGGGCAGTGCCGTTGACGTCAGCAACAACGAGGCGTTTTGCATCAGCGGCTTTCTGCCCCGCCTTGGCGGAGCCGCCGCCGAAGACTGCAGCCTTGTACTCACCGCCCGAAATAGTGAGAGCGGTGTCTCCTTCGACTTTGCTCGCCAGATCACCCAGGTTGTCGTTGGATTTGCCGCCGGCGAAGATGTTGGCCTCGTATGTACCGGCCTTGAGGGTCAAATTCGTGTTTGCAACCGTAGCGGTGATTTTGTCTCCCGAAACCAGAGCGGTCTGACGCAGACACGAGCCGCCGATGATTTCGTCCTTGACCGTCACATTGGCAGCGTCAACGAGAATGCTGACATCACCGTTGATGGTGGAGGCCGTGTAGGTGCCGCCGGAAACCGCTTCACCATCCAATGTGTTCTCGTAGACGTAGCTGCCGCCGACGATGCCCTTGCCGAGCGTAATGTCACTGTCCCCCGTCACAACGATCGCCACATTGCCATCGATCGTGGACTTGCCGCGGTTCGCCAGATAATCGCCGCCAACGAGAATGCTTTCACCGCTGAGCTTGATGGCCTTGTCGGCCTTGAGTGTGAGCGAGGCTGAAGCCGTCTTGGCGGAGGTGCCCTGGCCGATTGCGCCGCTGGCACCCACCACATGGCCGTCGAACGTGCCGCCGTTGATCGTCATCGAGGCATTGCCCGTCGTAATCTTAAGATCCATTGCAGGCGTATCGGACGGTGCATAGTTTTCGGCGAAGCTGCCGCCGTAAACGGAACCTCCGAACGTGCCGTCCTTGATGAGCACATTCGTGTCGCCGACCGTGGACGTCGTCTGAGACACTCGGCCACTTTTTGCATCTGTAGCCTTGATGTAGTTGCCGCCAACAACGACACCCTTCGTAAGATCGGAGTTTGTCCGGATATTGGCATTCTCAACGACGAGCGTGGTATTGCCGTTCATGATGCTGCACTTGCCGGCATTGCTCGCCTTGCTGCCGCCGAGCAGATACTCCATGGAGCCGCCCTTGACAGTAACCTTCGTATCCCCCATGGTGACGGCAAAGGCCTTGGAAGTATCCAACAGATCGGGAATATTGATGTAGTTGCCGCCGATGACTTCGTCGAGTACTGACGTATTGGCGAGGTCAATCGTCAGGTCGCTTGTTGCCCCGGCGTGTGCAAAGTTGGAATCATCCGTGGCAAGGGACCGATAATGCCACCAGCCACCCGTGATTTGGCTATTGCTATCCAACGACTGAGTTTTGATCGTGAGAGGGGCGCCTTGGCCTGCGTAGGCAGTTTTCTCACCTACCTTCAATTGTTCACCAGCAACAGTCGTCCCGGATGCAAAGAGCGCGCCGATGCAGCACGCAATAAGTGTCTTTTGCATGTTCCCTCCAATGATGGGATATGAAAACGATGGAAATCGTTTTCAAAATATCCCTTCCCCTGGAGGGGGTATATAGGGGTAACCCTCATATTTGTCAATTTCATGACAAAAGGATAAAAACGCCAGAGCTTCAGATGCTTTTCGGCAACACAACAAGGAGCAGCAAGCTCCTCTCCATGGAATTCAGGTGGTGGTGAGGCTTCCAGCCAAT
>JAXZEJ010000069.1:0-22098 GCA_037424205.1 bacterium
GGCATCGGATTCTGAATCCGACATACGTAGGTTCGAATCCTACTACCCCTGCCAACCCTTTCTGTTGGATGTGCCGTCAGGCTCAGCAATGACGATGCGTCCGGTGCGTAGCACCAAAATATAGCTGAGAAGGTTTCGCGGTCGTGGCGAAATTGGTAGACGCGCAGCGTTGAGGTCGCTGTGGTGAGAGCCATGAGAGTTCGAGTCTCTCCGACCGCACCATTTACTGGGGTATCGCCAAGTCCGGTTAAGGCATCGGATTCTGAATCCGACATACGTAGGTTCGAATCCTACTACCCCTGCCAAGTCATCGAGAAAATGGACGTTCTTCGGAACGTCCATTTTTTTTGTCTTTTTGCTTTCCTCCTCTGTTTTCCCAATGCCTCATGACGGCGCACAACCCTGCGTCGATTTTCCCGCCGTCCCGTCCTTCATGTTCGATATTCTTCAAGGATCGACATTTTTCATAAGGAGCCCGGCAATCATGGGCGACGCCTTCTTCTTCAATGCCGTCATTCACGACGGCGAGCGCTTCATCAATTCCGACGCCTTTCTCGTCAACAACGGCCGCATTGTCTGGATCGGACAGGCAGACAATGCCCCGGCGCACGACGAGGTGCCTTCCATTGATCTGGGCGGACGCACCGTACTGCCGGCGCTATGCGACGTGCATACGCATCCGAGCTGGATCGCCGCCACGGTGAAGGCCGTGCCCTGCGTCTCTCCGCTCGTCAATTCGATCGAGGAGCTCGTCGAGGCTCTCAAAAAGCACCCTCTTGCCGGTAAGGAACCTCATGCCTGGATCACGGGCTTTGGCTACGACGAAGGCAAGCTTGCCGAGCATCGCACGCCCACCATAGAGGATCTCGACCGCGTCAGCACCACGCAGCCCGTCTTCGTAAAACGTTCCGACTGCCACTCGGCCATCTGCAACAGCGTTGCGCTGCGCCTTGCCGGCATTACAGCTGAAACACCCGATCCGACCGGCGGACGCTTCGGACGCTTTTCCGACGGTCGTCCCAACGGCGTTCTTACCGAATTCAATGCCGCTCAGGTCGTGGAACGCCTCATGGGAGAACCCACGTTCGAAAGTGAAGTGGACATGATGGTTGCCTCGGGCAAACACTTCCTATCGCGCGGCATTCTCTCTTTTACCGAAATGATGGCCGACTACCGTCAGCTTGCTGTTTATCGCGAAGCCGCCCGCCGCGGATTCCCCGTGCGCGCCGGCCTCTACCTCGTATGGAACGGAGGACGCGATCCGCAGGGCATGCCGCCGCTCACTGACGACGACCGCATGGGCGACCATTTCATTGCCGGCGTCAAGCTTTTTGCCGATGGAAGCGTATCGGGCGCCACGGCGGCCGTCTCAAAACCCTTCCTCAACGGCTCCAGAGGCATGGTGACGCTCGACGACGGCGCACTGGCGGCCGCAGCACAATACGCCCGCGTCAACCGAGTCCAGCTCGCCGTCCACGCCATGGGCGATCGAGCCGTTGAGCGAATCATCGAATTCTTCGAGCACAGCGATCCGTGGCTCGACGACCGGCCGTCCGTGCGCATCGAACATGCGACCTTCCTCAATGCAGAACAACTTGCCCGCATGAACGCCTCGCCCATGACCTTCGGCGTCTCGACGCAGGTCATCTTTCCCTACGCCGAAATCGAGGGCTATAAGGCCGTGCTGGCACCCGAGGATCTCGAACGCGTCTACCCGGTCAAGACCATCTCTTCAGCGCTTTGCGCCTTTGCGCTCTCCTCGGATGCTCCCGCGACGGCCTGGGCCGATCCGGACGATCCGTTCGTCTCCATGGGAGCCGCAGTGACGCGCACGGCATGGGACGGGACTCTCTTCAACAAGTCCGAAGCCGTCACGCCGGAAGAGGCCGTATCGCTTTATACGTTGCGCCCCATGAAGGTTCTTCCGTTTGAAGGTGCAGGCCGACTTGCCGCAGGCATGCGCGCAGACTTTATCGTGCTCCGAGATCCCGTCACAGACGACGGACAGGCGCTTTCCCGCAATGGTGTTTCCGAGGTTTACCGCAACGGCGTCCTGATTTTCAACACATCCCTTTAAAATGGATGGGTATTTTCAGGAGATCTCCCATGCAGCGACTCACGCTTTCCATCGACGACGAGCTTGCCGAGCGCTTTGATGCGTATCTGGCCGAACACGGCTACGCCAATCGTTCCGAATGCTTCCGCGACATGCTTCGCAATCACCTCGCCAGCGAAGACGTGAAAGCCAACCCTGACGCCGAATGCGTGGGCATTCTCAGCTACGCCTACAACCATCACGAGCGGCAGCTTGCCATGCGCATGACGGAATACCAACACGAGCATGCCGGCGAAGTCATCTCCACCATGCACGTGCATGCCACGCACGATGAGTGCGTTGAGAGCGTCGTCATCCGCGGCAAGGCGCAGCACGTCGTCTCCCTCTCGCAGCGGCTCTCAGCCGAACCCGGCGTGCGCCACGGATTCCTCAACCTCATTCCGCTCACGCCCGACGATCACGATCATGCTCATGATCATTCACATCATCACAATCATGATCATCAATCCGAAAGCTGAGCACAGAGAGCGATGACAAAAAAACGGCGGAAATCCTCACGGATCCGCCGTTTTTCTTATTCCAGCCGTCAGGCGTAGTAGCCCGTCATGCTCATTTCATGAGCCGCAAACTGCCTGTAGCCGTCCATATCGAGAGGATAGTCCCAGCAGCCCATCTGATGATAGATTTCGCCGCCAAAGCCCGTCTTGAAGCGGTAGAGGCCGTGCATCGGATGCGAAGGATCCGAATTGGGGGCGACGCCGAAAAGATCGTACTCGCTGCAGCCTGCCCGCTTGGCTGTCTGCATGGCGCACCACTGAAGCGCGTAGGTTGGCATCAGGTGACGGCCCGCGGTGGCGCTGGCGCCGTATAGATAAGTCGCACGATGAGCCGAAATGATGGGGAACATGGCGGCGAGCGGCTTGTCCTCGTGGAAGGCCACGAGAAGCTTCACGCTCACCTCAGGATCCGGACACTGCATGCGGCTTGCGAAGACGCTCTCGAAGTAGTGGATGTCGTTGACGTGAAGACCGTTGCGTCGCGCAGTCTCGAGATAGAGCTCGTACCACAGGCCGAGCGCCTCGGGTCCCATCTCGCGAACGACGACGCCCTTGCGAAGTGCAAGGCCGATGTTGTAGCGGGTCTTGGGCTTCATGGAGGCGAGAATGTCCTCATCGTTCCTGAAGAGGTCCACCACGATCGTATCGGCAGGAAGCACGTTCATGTTCGCCTTGAAAAGATTCCAGGTGCTCGTGCCATAGTTCATGTGCATTTCCTGGAATTCCTTGCGGGGACAGCCGCGCCAATTGCCTTCGGCGTCGAAGTCCCCCTCCTTGCACCAGTGAGACTGCCAGTTGAGGTCATAGCGAATCGCCAGGCAGCCCTTGGGCAGGAAGCTCCTCAGACACTCGGAGAGCTCCTCGAGGAATCGTCCCTGATTCTCTTCGGAAGGCTCGATCTCGGGGCCATACGGAAGATAAGCCACGTACTCGTCACGGCTGCAGTACTGCGCAAACATCAGCAGGTCTGCATTGGTGCGGGACCAGCCGCCCACGTCGGTATAGATGTCGCTGTTGCGAATCGAAAACTCGAACGCCCGGGAGCGCATGCCCAGATTCGCCTTGACGCGGGACCAGAAGGAGGTCTGCTGAACAATCGGCGTGCTGTAGGCGTCGGAGACGTCCTTGGGTTCGACTTTAAGCTGCATGGCGTGACGGTTTCCTTGAATCCTTTATTCGTTTGACGAATGTAAAAAAGCACGCAGGCGCATCAATGAATGCGCCCGCGTGCGAGTGAATGCATCACTTTAACACATCTGCAAGAAAAAGTCCCTACTCCGGCAAAGATCCGCCCAAAGCCGGCGTTTTCAGCAACATTACCGGACAATGAAATCGACCGACTTCCAGTCGTTTGGAACATGCCAAGAAAAGCGCCCCGCAACTTTCGCTGCAGGGCGCGCGTTTGGCATAACCTTTCGTTATCCGGCTCGGATTAGGCCAGGAACAGCATGTCCATCAGGAAGAAGGTCGGGAAGAGAATGCCGACCGACCACAGCATGTAGCCGAAGAACGTCGGCATCTTGATGCCGCGCTCGTTGCAGATGGAGACCGTCATGAAGTTCGGGGCGTTGCCGATGTAGGTCACGGCACCCATGAACACGGAGCCCATGGAAATGGCCATGAGGGTCTTGGCGCCTTCGCCCATCAGCACGGCAGGATCGCCGCCGGCGAGGTTGAAGAAGGCAAGGTACGTCGGCGCGTTGTCGAGGAACGCGGAGAGCATGCCCGTAAGCCAGAAGAAGAACGTGTTGTTGAACGAGCCGTCGGCGTTCGTCACGAGGGCGACGAGGGGCGCGAAGTGGCCGTCATGACCGGCGCGAAGCATGGAGAGCACCGGCACGATGCAGCAGAAGATGCCGAAGAAGAGCTTCGCAACTTCAAGAATCGGCTCCCAGCTGAAGTGGTTCGCCTCGCGGGTGGCCTTGGTGGTCAGGAGCAGCGAAGCGCAGGAGATCGCGATGAAGAGCGCGTCGCGGAGCACGCCTTCGAGAGAGAAGTGCACGCCGAGGAACGTGAAGTCAACGCCCGAGCGCCAGAAGCCGGACATGAGCACGGTGCCGATGATGCCGGCGAGGAAGAGAATGTTGATGCCGCCGTCGATGCCGATGGCCTTCTTCTCGGCCGGGGCCTTGAAGCCGTCCTTGACATCGCGGGAGAACATGAAGCTGTCGATCGCGAAATAGATCGCAAGCAGGATGCCGAGCGTCACGCTCCACGGCAGGAGAAGATGTTCAAGCGTCCAGAAGAAGTTCACGCCCTTGAGGAAGCCGAGGAAGAGCGGAGGATCGCCCAGCGGGGTAAGCGCGCCGCCGACGTTGGCAACAAGGAAGATGAAGAAGATGAAGGTGTGGATCTTGCGCTTGCGGCTCTCATTGGCGCCGATGAGCGGGCGAATGAGGAGCATGGCGGCGCCCGTCGTGCCCATGAAGTTGGCAAGAACGGCGCCGAGGGCGAGCATAGCGGTGTTCACGATCGGACGGCCGACAAAGCTGCCGCGAACGTGAATGCCGCCGGCAACAATGAAGAGAGAACCCACAAAGATGATGAACGGCACGTAGTCGGCAAGAAGCACGTGTGCAAGTTCGTCAAAGGCCGTGCCCAGACCAAAGACGGCAGCGAGCGGAATAATGCAGCAAAGGGCCCAGAAGACGGAAATCTTGCCGAAATGGTGGTGCCAGATGTGCGGTGCAAAGAGCGGGAAAAGCGCAATGGAAAGCAGAATGCCGGCAAACGGCACGGCCCATGCGAGGCCGAGCTCGGCGCCGTTCATGCTGCTCGCCATGGCAGCGGCAGGCATCAGGAGAGTTGCAGCCGCGGCCGCAACGCTTTTGATTGACAAAGTCACGATGGAGACTCCTGTGACGGTCTGCGAGATTCAGGCCGCCTGTTGAAAATGGCGTACGTTGGAAGGTGCGGTCCGAAGCGCGCCGCCCAACAGGGAGGACTCCAACTGAACTTTCCAATGTGCACCGGGTAACAAATTATCTCAGATATGCAAACATACACGGATTTCATGATCTCTGCTGAATTTTCCGCAGATTCTTTACATTCCAGGCGCAACAAAGGACGAAAAAACTGAAAGCGCAGGAAACGCCTGCGCTTTCAAATGAAATCTCATTTACGAAAGGGGCGGAAGGCCGAAAACCTGCCTCAGGTAGCGCAGGTAGCCTTCATCCTCGCACATGCCCTTTTCAGGCGCGTCGGAAATCTTGGCCACCGGCTGGCCGTTGGCCTTCACCATCTTCATGACGACGTTGAGAGGCTGCGGGCCGCGGTCGTTCATGAGATTCGTGCCGATGCCGAAGGCAACCTTGACGCGGCCGTGGAAGCGCTCGTAGAGCTCGAGCGCGCGCGGCACCGTCAGGCTGTCGCTGAAAATGAGCGACTTGGTCTTCGGATCGCATCGATTGGCCTTCCAGTGCTCGATCATGCGCTCGCCCCAGACGAAGGGATCCCCGGAGTCATGGCGCACGCCGTCAAAGAGCTTGCAGAAGAACATGTCGAAATCGCGAAGGAACGGATCAATGCCGTAGACGTCGGAGAGCGCAATGCCGAGGTCGCCGCGGTATTCCTTCGCCCACATTTCGAATGCAAAGACCTGCGTGTCGCGAAGTCTGGGCCCGAGCGCCTGGCAGGCCTGCAGGAATTCGTGAGCCATCGTGCCATGGGGCGTGAGGCCGAGCTCCTTGGCATACATGACGTTCGACGTGCCCGTGAAGATGCCGCCGAGACGCTCCTTCATATTGAGAAGGACGACCTTCTGCCAGGCTTTCGAGAAGCGGCGGCGCGTTCCGTAGTCGGAAATGTGCAGGCCGCCGTTGTCGGGCTCGTTGAGCATCAGCTCAATCTTGCGGTCAAGACGCGCACGGCCCTCCGTCTCATCAAGATCCGGGTACATGTTGCGGAAGTAGACCTCGTTGACGATGGCCAGCACCGGAATCTCGAAGAGAATCGTGTGAAGCCACGGTCCCTTCGCGGTAATGTCGATGCCACACGGATAGTCCGAAGACTTCTTCACGGAAATGTACTTGCGCTTCAGGTGGAAGAGGCTCAGAAACTCGACGAAGTCGGGCTTGATGAAGCGAAGCCCTTCAAGGTACGCCAACTCGTCATCCTTGAAGTAGAGACTGCAGAGATGGTCGAGCTCCGCATTGATCTCATCGACATAAGGCGTGAGATCAATGCCGGGCGTGCGGCACTTAAAGCGATATTCGGCGTCAGCCCCCGGAAACTGATGCAGCACGCACTGCTGCATCGTGAATTTGTAGAGGTCCGTATCAAGCAGCGATTCGATGATCAAGAGAGCCTTCCCATGCGTATGTTTGTTGAATTGGTTGATGCCTTCTGAAGCGAACGCTTAATACGCAAGAAGCATCCGGGCTTCTACGAGCGATGCGGCATCCGCGGGCTCGCCCGGAGCCAGCCCGGCGAAGCGCGCGTCGAATTCCGGCGTTCGCGTCCAGCTGAGATTGGCAAGCAGTTCGTCGGCCATTTCCGGATGGTTGCACACGAGCACCATGTCGCATCCGGCCGCCAGAGCCTTTTCAGCCTGTTCGGTCACGCTGCCTCCGGCAGCGCCCTTCATGCTGAGGTCGTCCGAGAAGACAAGTCCGCCAAAGCCAAGGCGTTCGCGAAGCTCGTCCCGAAGAAGGCGCTTGGAAAAGGTGGCGACCTCCCCGTTAAAGGCATGATATGCCACATGAGCCGTCATGACGGAGGCAAGATGCGGCAGTTTGCCGTAGGGAAGCATGTCCTTTCTCAAGCTTTCCGCATTTCGTTCGTCCTCGGGAAGCGACGTATGGCTGTCCGCTTCGGCCCAGCCGTGTCCTGGGAAGTGCTTCCCGCAGGACGCCATCCCGCCCTTGCGAAGGCCGCGGATGAGCGCATCCGCATGCGCCGTCACGAGTTCGGGCGTCCGTCCGAGGCTTCGAGAGCCGATCACGCCGGAACGGCCGTAATCGACGTCCAGCACCGGCGCAAACGTGAAGTCGACGCCGCAAGCCCTGAGCTCGGATGCCAGCACCAGGCCGGCCGCCTCAAAGCGCTGATCCGCATCCTCTTCTCGTGCAATGTCGGCCATTGCCGGCACTTCCGTGAAGCCCGAACGGAAGCGCTGCACGCGTCCGCCTTCGTGATCCACGCTGATGAGAATGCCGGGACGGGCCTCATGGATTTCATTGCAGAGCGCCTTGAGCTGCTCGCGGTCCTCATAGTTTCGGGTAAAGAGAATCACCATGCCCGTCAGGGGATGGCGAAGTCGTTCGCGCTCATGCTCGGTCAGAGAGAGGCCCTCCACGTCCACGCAGACGGGACCGGGCTTCAGAATGTCATTCATTTCCAATAACCCTCAAATCAATCTTCAGAGGCTGCAACGCGATCGAGGATCTCCTCATAGCGGCGAACCGTCTCGGCCATGCCGAACTGCAGCGCCTCGGCGATCAGAGCATGCCCGATGGAAACTTCGCTCACCTCGCGGCAGGCCTTGAGGAACACTTCGAGATTGTCGAGCGAGAGATCGTGTCCGGCATTGACGTCGAGACCGGCCGCGCGGGCGGCCTTCACGCTCGCCGCATACTGAGCTAGCACCTTGTCCTGATCGGCAGTGCCATAGGCCTGAGCCCAGCCTTCGGTATAGAGCTCGACGCGGTCGGCGCCGAGTTCGGCGGCCTTGGCCATCAGGGCAGGTTCGGGATCCATGAAAAGGCTCACGCGGCAGCCCCAGGCCTTGGCCTGAGCAACGAGCGGACGAACAGCTTCGCAAACCTCGGGATCCGACAGATCAAAACCGTGATCGGACGTCTTCTGCCCCATGCTGTCGGGCACGAACGTCGCCTGATCGGGACGAACGGCCTCGAGATGTCCCATCAGATTGTGGAAGGGATTGCCCTCAATGTTGTATTCGCGGCCGGGATACTGCTTGACAAGCTCTGCGATCGTCGGAACGTCCGTCGCACGAATATGTCGCTCATCAGGACGCGGATGAACCGTCAGACCGGCTGCGCCCGCCTCGAGCGCGATGCGTCCGAAAAAGACGGGATCGGGCCAGTTGCCTTCGCGGGAATTGCGAAGAAGAGCAACCTTGTTCAGATTGACGGAAAGCTTGGTACGAAGCATTGCTGTGCACTCCTGATGTTCGGGCGCGCCGGCGCCCCGCTGTTTGTTCTCTACGATCGGCTTTTTCTGCATCAGACCTTCTGCAGGCTGTTGAGCTCCGTCAGAATCCGACGGGAATGAATGCTGCGCCCGTCGAGATGGAAGTCGATCATCGTACGAAGAATATCACGCGAAGCCCTAAGCGCCGCAGGGCTCATCGGCTCGCCCGAAAGCATTTCCCGCACGAGTTCCCCCGGCCAGGCTCGCACGCCCTCGGGCAGGCCGGCATTTGTCGCGAGCCCCTCCAACGCACCGTCCCTCACGCAGTACCACGGCGACAGGCCGTCGTCGGAAAATGCCGGCGCCCAGCCTGCGGCCTTGAGCACCGCCATTTCAAATTCGCGCAGAGCCGGCTGCATGGCATCCCGTTCGGCGAGTGCAAGCGCATGAATCACCTTGACATAGGCCTGAAAAAGCCCCGGGTGACGCTCTTCGCGCACGGTGAGCTTGAGAATGAGTTCGTTGACGTAGAAGCCGGAAAGAAGCGCCTCGCCGGTAAGGGGCTCCATTGTCCCCTGCCATTCGGCGCGCATGAGCATCTTGGCCTCCTTGCTTCCCGTCCAGGAAAAGCGAAGCGGACAAAACGCGGTGAGAAGTCCCCGATATTGCGAGGACGCGCGGCGGGCGCCGCGTGCAACAAGAAAGACGCGTCCGAACCGAACGGTCAGGACGTCAAGAAGAAGACTTGTCTCGCTCCAGTCCCAGGCATGCAGGATGAAGCCGAGTTCGCCCGTCACGCGGGCGGGGATGCGCTCTGCCGGATCGGGAAGCGCGGAAAACACGTCCGCCATCTGCCGTTCGGCGGCAAGACGGCGTTCGAGAATGCCCGAAAGACTCGAGGCGCGATGCGTCCCGAGAGTCTCGAGCGACGAGACGGGAGCCGGAGCGGAACGTCTCCTGTCCGACTGCGTGCGCGCTCTGCGGCGCGGCACTCCCGCCTCGACGGCGTCCTTATTCATAGCCCAGCGTCTTGAGGGCCTTCACGTCGTCGGACCAGCCGCGGCGCACGCGAACCCAGACCTCCAGGTGAACGCGCTTGCCGAGCATGTCGGCCACGTCGGCGCGGGCCAGACGGCCGATCTCGCGAAGCTTGGCGCCGCCCTCGCCGATCACGATCGGCTTGTGGCTTTCGCGCTCGACGATCAGCGTCGCAACGATCTCGGCGCTCTCCTCGTCTTCCTGCCACTTGTCGATCGTCACGGCGATGCCGTACGGAAGCTCGTCGCCGAGAAGACGGAAGGCCTTTTCGCGAATGGTTTCGGCAGCCAGGAATCGCGGCGAACGGTCCGTGTATGTGTCCGGATCAAAGAACGGCACGCTCTCGGGCAGGAACTTCTTGATTTCGCCAAGCAGATCGCCAAGCTGACGGCCCTTCTCAGCCGACACCGGCACGATCGCCGCAAACGGGAACTTCTCCATCGAAGCGGCCATGAGCGGAAGGAGAGAATCCCTCGACTTGTTGAGATCGGTCTTGTTGATGGCAAGAATGACGTTGCCGGCATCCTTCGGAAGAAGCTTGAGAACCTCAAGGTCGGCGGGCTTCCAGCCGAGGGACTCGATCACGAAGACAATCGCGTCGACTTCGCCGAGCGTGGAGCGCACGGTGCGGTTCATGCGGCGGATGAGCTGATTGCCGACCTTCGTCTGGAACCCCGGTGTGTCCATGAAGACGATCTGAGCATCGGGCTCGGTAACTACGCCGAGAACGCGGTCGCGGGTCGTCTGAGGCTTCTTCGACGTGATCGAAACCTTCTCGCCGATCAAATGGTTGATAAGAGTCGACTTGCCGACATTCGGGCGGCCGATCACGGCCACATAGCCGCAGCGAAAGCCCTCGGGCACCTGAACGGAAGCTGCGCCCGCCTGGGCGAGCATGCGTTCGAGTTCGTCGTCGGACATTGCCGGCACGGTCTTTTCTTCACTCATGGTCATTCCTCTCAAAAGGGAGTTCATTCGCGATTTTTAAGGATTTCAAGCGCAGCGGCGGCAGCGGTCTGCTCGGCCGAGCGGCGGCTCGTCGCATGCCCCGCCGTCGTGATTTCAAGCGCCGGAATGCGGCACTCGCAATCGAACTGCTGGGCATGAGCGGCACCCGTCACGTTGACGACAACATACTGCGGCAGCGGAAGATGACGGCCCTGCAGGAATTCCTGCAGACGGGTCTTGGCATCCTTGCTGAGCTGCTCCGGCGTAAGAGAAGTGAGGATCGGCTCAAAGAGGCCGAGAATCACCTTCTGCGCAGCCTCGAAGCCGCTTTCGGCGAACACGGCGCCGAAGATGGCCTCCATCGCATCGGCCGTGATCGAGGGGCGGTGGGAGCCGCCCGTCTTCATCTCGCCTTCGCCCATGCGAAGGAAGGAGGACACGTCGATCTGCTGGGCAATGACGGCAAGCGTCTTCTCACAGACGAGATTGGCGCGCACGCGGGACAGGTCGCCTTCGGTGAAGTGCTTGTCGCGCAGGAAAAGCGCATAGCCGACAACGCAGTTGAGAACCGAGTCGCCCAAAAATTCGAGGCGCTCGTTGTGCTGCGCCGCAAAGCTGCGGTGCGTCACCGCGCGTTCGAGAAGCTTGCGATCGGCAAACTTATAGCCGATGCGCTCCTCAAGAATCGAAAGATCTTGCATGTTGAATCCAAACAGTTTCCGTCAGGCTGAATCTATCAGCGGAAGGAGCCGATTCGGGACATGTCGCCGAAGTTGGCCCAGATGAGCGTGGCGCGGCCGACGAGGTTCTTGTCCTCGACGAAGCCCCAATAGCGGCTGTCCTCGGAGTTGTCGCGGTTGTCACCCATCATGAAGTACTTCCCTTCGGGAACCTTGCAGATGAAGCCCGTGTTCGTATAGGTGCATTCCGGAGCCTTCCTCAGGAGCGCCTGTCGGGGCACCCAGGAGGGACGGCGGCCGTCAACGGCAATCATGTGCTCGACATCGCCGAGCATTTCCTCGCGCTGATCAAGCGTCACAAGCGAATGCGTGTCGACGAAATCGACGTGGCCCGCCTGCTTCTGTTCGACGCCGTTGATGTAAAGAACCTTGTTAATGTATGCGACCGTGTCGCCGGGAACGCCGATCACGCGCTTGATGTAGTCGACAGACTCGTCCATCGGGTACTTGAAGACCACAACGTCGCCGCGCTTCGGACTGCCGAGCGGAATGATCTTCGTGTTGGTCACCGGCAGGCGGATGCCGTAGTCATACTTGTTGACGAGGATGAAGTCGCCGACGTGCAGGGTCGGAAGCATCGAGCCCGACGGAATGCGGAAGGGCTCGAACAGGAAGCTGCGCACGAAGAAAACGATCGCGATGACCGGGAAAAGGCCGGCCGTGTATTCGAGCCACCACGGCTGGCGGATTTCTCGGGCATAGAGATCGTTGCGCGCATCGATCACGGACTTTTCGCCGCGGTCGATTGCCTCGCGGTTGTCCGCTTCAAAGCGGCGTGCGGCCTCCTCCGCGCGAGCCTTTCGCTCGGGCAGGAAGCGGCGGCGCTCAAGCACCCAGAAGATGCCGGTAACGACCGTCAGGATCAGAAGAATCAGAGGAAAGTTCATCGAAATTTTCCGTTTTGTCTATGCGGCAAAGCGGAGATCCGGCATCGGACCCCCGCTTGCATCGGGAATTACTGTTCGTCCTGCTGAAGGATGGCGAGGAAGGCTTCCTGCGGAATCTCCACGGAACCCACCTGCTTCATGCGCTTCTTGCCGGCCTTCTGCTTTTCGAGAAGCTTGCGCTTACGCGTAATGTCGCCGCCGTAGCACTTCGCGAGCACGTTCTTGCGCAGAGCCTTGACGTTTTCGCGGGCAATGATGTTGGCGCCGATGGCAGCCTGAATGGACACTTCGTACATCTGGCGCGGAATCAGCGAGCGCAGGCGCTGGGCGATTTCGCGGCCGCGGAAGATCGCGTTGCTGCGGTGAAGAATGGAGCTCAGGGCGTCCACCTTGTCGCCGTTGATCAGCATGTCCACGCGAACAACGTCGGAGGCGCGGTATTCCTTGAACTCGTAGTCCATCGAAGCGTAGCCGCGAGTCATGGACTTCATGCGGTCGAAGAAGTCGAGAACGATTTCTGCGAGCGGCAGTTCATACGTCAGATGCACCTGGCGGCCGTGGTAGGCAAGATTGGTCTGAATACCGCGCTTGTCCTGGCAAAGCTTCATGACGGCGCCGACGTATTCGTCCGGAACGAAGATCGTGACGGTGTCGATCGGCTCGCGGATCTCGTCGATCTTGTCGACGGGCGGGAGCTTGGACGGGTTCTCGACGTGCACCACCGTGCCGTCCGTCTGAAGAACCTCGTACACCACGGACGGAGCCGTCGTGATGAGGTCCATGTTGTATTCGCGTTCAAGACGTTCCTGAACGATGTCCATGTGAAGGAGACCGAGGAAGCCGGCGCGGAAGCCGAAGCCGAGAGCCTGAGACACTTCGGGCTCGAACTGGAGAGCCGCGTCGTTGAGCTGAAGCTTCGTCAGAGCGTCGCGCAGGGCGTCGTACTGATTGGACTCGACCGGGTAGAGGCCCGCAAAAACCTGCGGCTTCACTTCCTTGAAGCCGGGCACCGGCTCTTCAGCCGGATTCTGGGCGAGCGTCACGGTGTCGCCCACGCGGGCGTCCTTGAGTTCCTTGATGCCGGCAATCACAAAGCCCACTTCGCCTGCGGAAAGCGAGGTGCGGCTGACGGACTTCGGCGTGAAGACGCCGAGCTGCTCCACAAGGTGATTGGCGCCCGTAGCCATCAGGCGGATCTTGTCCTTCGGACGGATCGTGCCGTTGACCACGCGGACCAGCATCACGACGCCGACGTAGTTGTCGAACCAGGAGTCGATGATGAGGGCCTGAAGCTTGCCGTCGGGATCACCCTTCGGAGCCGGGACATCGCGCACGACGCGCTCAAGGATTTCATCGATGCCCATGCCGGTCTTGGCCGAGCACGGAATCGCATCCGTGGCGTCGATGCCGATCACGTCCTCGATTTCCTCGGCAGCCGCGTCCGGATTGGCGCTTTGAAGGTCCATCTTGTTGAGAACCGGCAGCACCGTGACGCCAAGGTCAATAGCGGTGTAGCAGTTGGCGACCGTCTGGGCTTCAACGCCCTGAGTGGCGTCGACAACGAGAAGCGCGCCTTCGCAAGCCGAAAGCGAGCGGCTCACTTCATAGGAAAAGTCAACGTGCCCCGGGGTGTCGATGAGGTTGAGCTCATAGACTTCGCCGTCCTTGGCCTTGTACTTGAGGGAGGCGGTCTGCGCCTTGATGGTGATGCCGCGTTCACGCTCGAGGTCCATGCTGTCGAGCACCTGGGCGCTCATCTCGCGGTCGGAAAGACCGCCGCAGCGCTGGATCAGGCGGTCGGCGAGCGTCGACTTGCCATGGTCAATGTGAGCGATGATCGAGAAGTTGCGGATTTTCTGCATTGAAGAGACTGAATGGGTCGGGATTTGAGCCGGCCGCCTGCCGGAAAGCTGTGGTCGGCGGGACCGGGCGGCTTGCAAAACATGGCCGTCATCGGGCCTTTCTAGAACCCGTTATTGTACCATTCAGGCGGCTATCCACAGCGGAATTCGCCAATTCTTTTGAACTGCAGCGAATTCGATGGAATTTCCCTTCGCCAAAGGCCATTTCACCGCCTTTGCGCGCCGGCGGCGTGCAAAACCAAACGCCGCGAAAACCCGCCCGATCCGGCGACATTCACGCGGCGCAGGCTTTCACGTCGCCGCCCGGCAGTCGGCGGGCGGCTTCAAGCCTCCCTTTCAGAAGCCGTTCGTGCGGCGGCAGATGCCCGAAAGGACGGCAAGCGCTGCCGGAAGACTCTGAACGTCCTGAATTTCGAAGTCGGCGCGGTGATGGCCGTGATGATTGCATCCGTAGAAGATGAAGGCGGACTCGGCGCCCTGCTCGACGGCGCGGCGCATGAGAAGCGTGAAATCCTCGCTCCCGCCTGCAGCATCAAGACAAGTGACATGTTCTCGACCAAACACTTCCGCGCAAGCCTCCATCGCCACGTCGCATGCGGCCTGAGTTGACTCGAGCGTTGAGGCTTCGCCCGCCTTCGTCACCTTGCCTTCAACGCCGTAGGAGGCGGCACAACCTTCGACGATGCGCTTGACGCTCTCAAACATGAACTCATTGATCGCATGCGTCGAACCGCGGGTCTCGCACTGCATGAAGGCGTGCACAGGCGTGACGTTGCGGCCTTCGCCGGCAACGAGCCTGCCAACGGCGATGCGCGTGTCTCCTTCGCCGTGGCGGGGAATGCCCGCCATCATCACGGCCGCGGAAGCAGCCGCCATCAAGGCGCTTCGTCCCTTTTCCGGATCGGAGCCCGCGTGCGACGGAACCCCCTTGAATTCGATATCGATCTTGGTCGTCGCCAGGAAGCCCTTGCGAACTACGGAAGCCTCGCCGATCCTGCAGTTGCAGCCCACGTGCGCGCCGAAGAGCCAGTTGAGTCCGTCGGCAGCGCCTGCGGCGGCCATCGGCGCGGCGCCGCGCGTGCCTTCCTCGGCCGGCTGGAAGATGAGGCGGAAGCTGCCCTTGAGCTCGTCCTTGTGATCGACAATCCAACGGGCAAGCGTCACGCCCGTTGCCGTATGACCGTCATGGCCGCAGGAATGCATGTGGCCGGGCACTTCGGAATCAAACCCTTCGGCCGCGGGCAAGTGCGACGCATCGTGCAGTTCTTCAACAAGCACGCAGTCCATGTCGAATCGGAAGCCCGTCACAGGACCTTCGCGGCCCGTATCGAAGTCGGCGACAAGCCCCGTATAGCCTTCCGTCGCCTTGAGAAAATCTTCGGAAACGCCGTGTTCCGCAGCGCGCGCCATGGCCTTTTCAACCAGAACGGGATCGCGGCCCATGACAGCCTCGGGCTTGATGACGGCAGTGCCCATGCGAATTTTCCAACCCAGCGGCTTCAAGGCCTGATAAACCTTCCACTGGGTTTCGAATTCAGTCCAGCCTTCCTCGGGCCGGCGATGGATTTCACGGCGAAGCCTGATCATTTCGTCCGTATATTGCTTGCAGTCCTGCATTTAGGATCTCCTTGGTTGGAATTGGTCTCGAAGTATTTTCACTCGAAATCTGGATCTCTTGTTGCCTAAAAACAAAAAGAGACACTCTTCCATCAGAAAGAGCATCTCTTTTGCAAACCGTGCACCCGGCTGCAACAGCCGGAATGGTTCGTGTTACTCGGTCCAGCGCTTGTAGATCACCGTGGAGTTCGTGCCGCCGAAGCCGAACGAATTCTTCATGGCATAGTTGATCTCCATCTTGCGGGCCTCATTGGGGCAGCAGTCGATATCGCACTCCGGATCCTGTTCGAAAACATTGATCGTCGGGGGCGAGACCTGTTCTTCGAGCGCCTTGATCGTGAAGACGGACTCGATGCCGCCGGCGCCGCCGAGAAGGTGGCCGGTCATGGACTTCGTGGAATTGACGACGAGCTTCTTGGCATGTTCGCCAAAGACTTCCTTGATAGCCTTCACTTCGTTGGCGTCGCCCACGCTCGTGGAGGTGCCGTGAGCGTTGAGATACTGAATCTGTTCCGGAGCAACGCCGGCATTGCGAAGCGCCATGCGCATGCAGCGGGCCGGGCCGTCGGTCGAAGGCGTTGTGATGTGGAACGCGTCGCCGGAAAGGCCGTAGCCGACGATTTCGGCATAGATGTGAGCACCGCGGGCGCGGGCATGTTCAAGCTCTTCGAGGACTAGAACGCCGGCGCCTTCGCCCATGACGAAGCCGTCTCGATCCTTGTCGAAGGGGCGGGAGGCCGTCTTCGGATCGTCATTGCGGCGGGAGAGCGCGTGCATGTTGTCGAAGCCGCCGATGGCAACCGGATGAATCGTGGATTCGCAGCCGCCGGCAACCATCACGGTCGCATCGCCGCGGGCGATGATGTGCATGGCTTCGCCGATGGCGTGCAGACCCGTCGAGCAGGCCGTCACGTGAGCGATGTTCGGGCCCTTGAGGTTCTTCATGATCGCGAGCTGGCCCGAGGTCATGTTGATGATGCAGCCGGGAATGAGGAACGGCGAAATGCGACGGGCGCCGCGATCGAGATAGGCTTCGTTGTTCGCGCAGATGAGCGGGAAGCCGCCGATGCCGGAACCGATCGCGCAGCCGCATTCGGGAGCAAGCTCTTCGGTGATTTCCAGACCGGAATCTTCAAGCGCCATGATGCCGGCGGCAACGCCGAAGTGCACGAAGCGGTCGAAGCGGCGCACTTCCTTCACGCCGAGATACTTGGAGGCATCAAAGTCCTTCACTTCGCCGGCGATCTGGCAGCTGAGGACGGAAGGATCGAACGCGGTGATGCGATCGATGCCGGACTTGCCTTCAAGAGCGGCCTGCCAGCTCGAGGCAACGTCGTTGCCGATCGGCGAAACCATACCGAGACCGGTTACGACAACGCGACGGTTCATCATGGTGGTATTCCTTGCTTTGGTGTTCTGTGGGGGCCGAACAATTGGAAACGAGTTTCGGCCTTAGGGACTAACGGGTCGGCGTGATATGCCTACCCTGAAAACAACAGTGGGACCCGTCAAGGCGGATCCCACAGTCAAGGCGCCTCAACGGACGCCGTTCGATTCGAGCAAGCTCGAGGCGAAATTACTTGTTGACGGCAGACTTGACGTAGTCAATGGCCTGCTGAACGGTACGGAGGTTTTCCTGTTCCGTATCCGGGATTTCGATGCCGAAGGCATCTTCAAGGGCGAGAGACATTTCAACCGTCGTGAGGCTGTCAGCACCAAGGTCTTCGATGAAGGAGGATTCGTTCTTGATGTCCTCTTCCTTGATGCCGAGCTGTTCAGCAACAATCTTCTTAACCTTCTGATCGATATCGTCCATTTCTTTAACTCCGCTGTAATGGGGTAGGCCCCCGCAGGCGCGGGGAAAAAGTGAAGGGATAATCCCCTTCGGGGTTTAGGTAATTTGAATATTTTACCAAGCAAGAGGCGCCTTGTGTTGAAAAGGGATGGCTTCTGAAGGCGCCCGCATGCATGGAGGCAGGCTTCATCAGCCCATGAACATACCGCCGTTGACGTGCAGCGTCGTGCCCGTCACGTAGGCGCCCGCGTCGCTGGCGAGGAACAGGCAGGCTTCAGCCACTTCCTGAGCGCTGCCGAGACGGCCGAGCGGGATCTGGGCAAGAAGCGCGGCCTTGTGTTCCTCCGGCAGACCGGACGTCATGTCCGTATCGATGAAGCCGGGCGCAACGCAGTTGACCGTAATGCCGCGGGAGCCGATTTCACGGCCAAGCGCCTTCGTCATGCCCATGAGGCCGGCCTTGGCGGCGGCATAGTTGACCTGGCCGGCATTGCCCATGGCGCCCACGACGGACGAAATGGAAATGATGCGGCCGGAACGCTGCTTCATCATCGGGCGCACGCAGGCACGGGCAAGACGGAAGGCGGCGGTAAGGTCGGTTTCAATGACATCGTCCCAGGCATCGTCCTTCATGCGCATCACGAGCGTGTCGCGAGTGATGCCGGCATTGTTGACGAGCACGTCGATGCGGCCGAATTCAGCGACCGTATCGGCCACAGCCTTGGCGGAGGCTTCGCCGTCGCAGACATTGAGCACGATGCCGCGGCCCTTGCCGCCTAGTTCGGCGATGCGGGCCGTGATGCGTTCGGCGCCGGCTTCGCTGGTGGCGGTACCGACCACGGTGGCGCCGGACTTCACGAATGCCTCAAGAATGGCCGCGCCGATGCCGCGGCTGGTGCCGGTCACGAGAGCCACGCGCCCTTCGAGCGCGCTGGCGGAAAACGTCGTCATTTGTCTTTCTCCAAAATTCAGTTCAGCTTCTCGAGCACCGCGGCAAGCGTGGCGGCATCGAAGATGTTGTGGCCGTTGATCTCCGGCGCCGTACGGCGAAGAAGACCGGTAAGGACCTTGCCCGGACCGCATTCGACGATGTCGGTGATGCCGGCAGCCTTCATGCGCTCGATCGTGCGCACCCACTGAACCGCACCGGCGGCCTGACGGGCAAGCGCCTCGCGAATGGCGTCGGGGGTTTCATGAACTTCAACATCGATGTTGGCGATGACCGGAATGGCGGGCACGCGAATCTCGGTTTCGGCAAGACGAGCTGCAAGCTTGTCGGCTGCAGGCTGCATCAGGCTCGAATGGAAGGGAGCGGACACCGGGAGCTCGATCGCGCGGCGGCAGCCTCGAGCCTTGGCGCACTCGATGGCGCGGGCGACGGCAGCCTTTTGACCGGCAATCACAACCTGGCCGGGCGCATTGAAGTTGACGGCCTCGACTCGACCGGCTTCGCGGGCTTCGGCAACGGCAGCTTCAACCACGTCATCGGCAAGACCGATGATGGCGGCCATGCCGCCCACGCCGACGGGAACGGCGCTCTGCATGGCCTCGGCACGGAAACGAACGAGGCGAACGGCCGTTTCAAGCGACATCGCGCCGGCGGCGCAAAGCGCAGAGTATTCGCCGAGAGAATGGCCGGCCATCATCTCGGGAGCACGGCCGCCGGCGGCGAGCCACGCTTCATAGAAGGCGACCGACGAGGCGAGCATCGCGGGCTGGGTATTGACCGTAAGCGAAAGCGTTTCGGCCGGACCTTCGGCAATCAGGCCGGTAAGCGAAAAACCGAGCGCCTCATCGGCGCGAGCCATCACGCCGGAGACGGTCTCGTTGCCGGCAAAGCCCGACAGCATGCCGACGCTCTGGCTGCCCTGGCCGGGAAACACAAATGCAATGCGCATGGAAACTGATCCTATGGGTTGAATTGAGTCGGTAGGAGTTTAGCAGGTGGGGCATCGTCCGAAAACGGGACTTCCCCTCCCATGTTGGCGGGGTTTAACCCGCTCATTCAGGCTTACCAGCGAATGAGAGCCGAGCCCCAGGCCATGCCGGCGCCGACACCCTGAAGCAGAACGAGCTCGCCCGGCTTGACCATGCCGCTGCGAACGGCGCGGTCCAATGCGAGGGGCACGCTTGCGGCCGACGTGTTGCCGTGTTCGGCCACGGTCTTGACCATCCGGTGTTCAGGAATGCCGAGCTTGGCGGCCACCATCGTCATGATTCGCAGATTGGCCTGATGAGGCACGAAGAGAGCAACGTCCTCAGTGCGAACGCAGGCAAGCCCGGCCACCTCGCGGGCGCTGTCGACAAGTCCCTCGACCGCAAGGCGGAAGACCTGCCGACCGTCCATGCGGATGAAAGGATCGCCTTCGATTCGGCCGTGATTGAGCGAAGCCGTCAGGCTCAGCACCTTCTCGCCGTAATTGCCGTCGGCATACATGCGGGCGGCAAGAATGCCCGGATCGGAAGAAGCCTTGAGCACGACCGCACCCGCACCGTCGCCGAAAAGCACGCAGGTCGAGCGATCCTTCATATCGAGAACGCGGGACATCACTTCGGCGCCGATCACGACGGCTGCGCGATAGGGGCCGGCGCGAAGCATGGCATCCGCGGCATTCAGAGCATAGATGAAGCCCGCGCAGACGGCCTGCACGTCAAAGGCGGCGCAGCCCTTGGCGCCGAGCGCAGCCTGAACGCGGCAGGCCACGGACGGGAAAACCATGTCGGGCGTCGTGGTGGCCACAATAATGAGATCGATTTCAGAAGCCTCGACGCCGGCCGCTTCAAGCGCGCGGCGCGCCGCCGCCACGGCGAGCGAAGACGTCGTTTCGCCTTCGGCCTCGTCAGCAAAGTACCGGCTTTCGATGCCGGTGCGCGTGCGAATCCACTCGTCGCTCGTCTCGATACCGTCGCGGGCGAGCATCGCCGCAAAATCATCATTGGTGACGATGCGCTTGGGAAGCGCGCTGCCCGTGCCTAAAACGCGTGAATACATTGGGCTTTCCTTCAAAAATCTTAAGAGCTCAGAATGTTATAGAAGAAAAGGGAGCGCACACGGTGCCCTCCCCCTCCATTTGTAAGCAGAAGCAACCCGTCTCAGCAAGCTACTTCACGAGTTCATAAGGCCACTGCACGACCCCGAGGAAGTTGTAGACGTGCCGATAGCCGGATGCGACAAGCGCCTCGCCGGCGAATTCGGCCCGCCGTCCGGTGCGGCAGTAAATCAGAATCGGAACATCAAGATTCGAAGCAAACGGCAGGCGCATGCCCGGACGGATCGTATCGAGCGGCACGTTGACGGCGCCGCGGACATGCCCCGTCGCAAATTCCTCGCGCGTTCTCACGTCGATGACGACCACCCCGCCTCGTTCCATCATGCTGCGCGCCTCTTCGGGACGAATCACCCGGTATGCCGGCTCGGCGGCAAAGAGTGCGGCGGGACAGGAAGCCATCGCAACGGCAGTGAAGCCGGCCGCAAGCAGGCGGCGTCGATCGATCAAGTGCATGGAACAACTCCTCATGGTTCTATAGCGCTGTTCCTCATTTTATTCCAGCACTGATCATGCGAACAAAAGGCAAAACCATTCGCCGACAACGTAAAAAAAGGGACCCGTCTAAACGGATCCCTCTTTCTATGACTTCGACGATCTTCTCAACGTCTTCCGATGTGAGCTGCAGTGGAGCCTAATCCTTGAAACCTTCACGCGAGTCAGCTTGTACTGTCACTCACCGTGGGGTTCGCGCGTTGCATCCTGCGCGCAAAGACTTGCCGGACGGCATGGCGCTGTCAGCGGCGTCGGAAGGAAGCTTCTTTGTCGAAAAGACCGGCAGACGCTAATTATTCGTCAGCCTTCGTCGCGATCACCTTCTTGCCGCGGTAGAAACCGGTCGGGCTGATGTGGTGACGACGATGCACTTCACCGGTCGTAGCTTCGATCGCGGTGGGCGGGTTGGTCAAAAAGTCGTGAGCACGATGATTACCGCGCTTGTTGGTGGATTTCTTGTTCTGCTGAACAGCCATGGCAAACCCCACGTATACAAAACGAGTGACATTACGAGTGGCCTGCAGGCCGGCACTCGATAACTAACCTGCAGACTTCCGGAAAAAAACTTTCCCGCGGGACGCTTTCAAACCGTTGCAGATCAACCGTTTGAAGAGGCCGGTACAACCAACCACCCGTGGCGGCAGTTCAGTCGAAACCGTATCCCATCGTGGAAAGTGGCGAATTTTACCAAATTCGCAGAAAGTTGGCATCTGTCAAACGCATTTTTTTTGACTAGCGTTTCAGATGCGCATGAAAAAAGGGGAGGCATCACGCTTCCCCTTTCCTCTGAAACCTGGAGCGGGAGACGAGTCTCGAACTCGCGACCTCAACCTTGGCAAGGTTGCGCTCTACCAACTGAGCTACTCCCGCATTGTTTACAGAACCCGCGATTACTTCTCCAAGAGAAGATGGAGCGGGAGACGAGTCTCGAACTCGCGACCTCAACCTTGGCAAGGTTGCGCT